>NZ_JAERVL010000033.1 GCF_016745835.1 Caldalkalibacillus salinus
TTCCTCCGCCATACATACATGAGCAGAATCGATAAGCAGGATGATTGGAGATAAAAAATGGACCAGGATGACAAGTCGTCGCTCTGGTCCATTTTTTATGCATTTGAATCAACTATCTAACGACTCATAAATGCCGTATAGGAGATGTGGAGGGGAAATCCTGATCTGCTATCTGCCATGAATAACCGGATGATTTAATTTCTTGCTTAACTTTTCTAAGATCAAGTGGATAGAGTCAGGATTATTGACGACATCATATTCATTAATATCCATCCGTAATACTGGACAAGCGGAGAATTGATTAATCCACGCTTCATAGCGGTCATATAATTCCCTCCAATACGCTAGAGGGGTGTCTTGTTCCATTTGACGCCCACGTTCATGTATTCGCTGAACGATATCCTCGAAACTACCTTCAAGATATAAAATGATATCTGGATGCGGAAAATAAGGTGTCATCACCATAGCATCAAAGAGGGATTGATACGTATCAAAGTCTGTCTTCGTCATGTTCCCTTTTTCATATAGCATTCTAGCAAAGATACCCGTGTCCTCATATACTGAGCGGTCTTGGACGAAGCCACCGCCATATTCAAAAATTCTTTTCTGTTCTTTAAATCTCTCTGCTAAGAAATAAATTTGAAGATGAAAGCTCCAACGTGTAAAGTCTTGGTAAAACTTGTCTAAGTACGGATTTTGGTCTACTTTTTCAAAAGAGGTGCGGAACCCTAAAGCCTCCGCGAGACGTGTGGTCATCGTTGACTTTCCCACGCCCACAGTACCAGCAATGGTAATGATGGTGTCCTGTGGTATCTGATATTTATCTCGTAAATTCATACATATTCTCCTTTTCCAAGCTGTTTTCAAAATGCAGTAGGATAGTGTTCAAGTCGCCCTGACGGGTCACAAAGTCGAGTTGGTCACCGTCCACTTCAATCACCGGAATAGCGGGATGGGCTCGTTTAAATGCTGCCATGAAGGTCGCATAGTCCTCTGATAATTGCTTCAAATACACGTGGTCAATATTCTTTTCTATATGTCTGCCTCGAAGCTGAATCCGTTGAACGAGGGTATCGAGGCTTGCGTTTAAGTAGATAATAAGGTTAGGTGTTGGCATGTCCTCCGTTAAGATATCATAAATCTGTAAGTACTTGTCCCGTTCTCTTTCCTGCAGTGTCCTTTGAGCGAAAATTTTATTTTTAAAGATATGATAGTCGGAGACAACGGGCTGTTGGTGACGGAGAAAGTGCTTCTCGACATCTTGTAACTGTTTATACCGATGGCACAAGAAATACATTTCAGTTTGGAAACTCCACTCTTCAATATTGTCATAAAATTTATCTAGAAAAGGATTTTCTTCTACGATTTCCTGTACTAGTTCAAATCCGTAACGGTCACTAATCGCTTTAGCTAGTGACGTTTTCCCTACCCCGATAGGGCCCTCAATACTGATAAAGGGCGTGGTCATAGGCTTATCCTCCTCTTGTTGATTTCCTAATTACTTATTGTACCATAGGTCTATATCAAGATATAATATTCTCATTATAATGAAGGAGTATTTTCATGGATCAACAAGCATGTGGCAGGTCAGAGCACGACAAATACATGGCTGAAGCGATTGAATGGGCTAAGATAGCAGAAACCTATGGAGAAATTCCTATTGGCGCAGTCATAGTGAAGGATGAACAAATCATTGGTACAGGTTACAATCGTAGGGAAACGGACCGTAATCCGTTAGGGCATGCTGAAATCATGGCCATTAACGAAGCAGCTCGCCACCTTGGAGGGTGGCGTTTGGAGAATTGTACGTTATATGTTACCCTAGAACCATGTCCAATGTGTGCAGGGGCGATTATTCAATCTAGAATAACCACGCTTGTCTATGGGACCGACGACCCCAAATCAGGGTACGCAGGGTCGCTTTATAACGTCTTACAAGATGAGAGGTTAAACCATCAGGCAGACGTCATTCCTCATATACGACAATTAGAATGTCAGTGCTTGCTTAAGGATTTTTTCCGACGTTTACGTCAGAGTAAAAAGCAAGAAAAACAAAGTCGGACGGAGTATGAGTGACATCATTCACGTTGGTAAACATTACCCTTGAGTTATGCATTGGTTTTCGTTATAATGGTATATGCATCACATTTTGATGCCTAACAATCATAAACAAAGTTTGCTGTGCTAGATGGGGAGGTAGCGGTGCCCTGTAACCTGCAATCCGCTATAGCAGGGTTGAATTCCTATCTAAGGTTTGTATCATGCAGGGTCTGGTTCATGCAAGTGGTGTTGACGAATGGGTCCTACGCAACGAGATCCCATGAATCCCGTCAGGTCCGGAAGGAAGCAGCGGTAAGTGGTCCATTTCGTGTGCCGCAGGATTGCCTGTTTTGAGCTAACTACATGGATTCGCTTGTGTGATACTTATCGAAGATAGGTGCGCAGCATTATTAAAATATACTGGTACTTAAACGATAAACACCTGAATGACAGGTGTTTTTTTCAATATATAAATTAAGTGTCTGCTACAGAGCAGTGAGTAGCATGCGCGTTATACAAACCTTCAGTCTCATATCCATACGCATGAGGTAAAAAGGTTTGTGCCATGATATAATAGATATAGCATGTAACGAAGAATGGAGAAGACTCTATGAGCTACCAAGCATTGTATAGGTTATGGCGACCGCAACAATTTCAAGACGTTGTGGGTCAGGAACACATCACCAAAACCTTACAAAACGCCTTGTTGGAAGCAAACTACTCCCACGCTTACCTCTTTAACGGACCGCGTGGTACAGGTAAAACAAGTACGGCGAAGATACTAGCTAAGGCTGTTAACTGCGAAAAAGCACCCGCCCCTGAGCCGTGTAACGCTTGTCGTACGTGCCAAGGTATTACAAATGGCACTGTGGTGGACGTGGTTGAGATAGACGCCGCTTCTAACAACGGGGTTGATGAAATTAGGGAGTTAAGGGATAAAGTACGTTTCTCTCCGACTGAAGCACGTGTGAAGGTGTACATCATTGATGAGGTACATATGCTAAGTCAGGGTGCGTTTAATGCGCTGTTGAAAACCCTTGAAGAACCGCCAGCGCATGTCATGTTTATATTGGCAACTACGGAGCCTCACAAAATTCCACTCACCATTATCTCCCGTTGTCAGCGATTTGACTTTCGGCGGATATCCAAATCAGCGATTGCTGACCAACTGCAGTGGGTGTGTGAACAAGAGGACATCGTGGCTGAACCCCAAGCGGTACAATTACTCGCGCAGGTCGCTGAAGGTGGGATGAGAGACGCTCTTAGTCTTTTAGATCAGGCCGAATCGTATGCGGTGGAAGAAGTAACGCTAGAGGACGTTCTCGCCGTCACTGGGGCGGTATCTCAGGAGGCCCTTTCAGATTTGGCTGATGCGATGCTCGCGGGTCAACTCGACCACGCGCTGACCTCTTTACATCGATTATTAGACCAAGGCAAGGAGCCTGTACGCCTAGTAGAAGACTTGATCTATTACTTCAGAGATCTGCTATTATATCAAACCGCACCCGGATTAGAGGATATGCTTGAGCGCGTTCAAGTCACTGAAGACCTGAAGCGCAAAGCGGAGACATATAGTCCTGAACAAATCAGCCAAGGCATTGAGAAGCTTAGTGCTGTCCAACAAGAGATGAAATGGAGCAACCATCCTCGGGTGTACCTAGAGGTCATTTGTATTCAGTTGGCTGGGCTCGAAGCAGGCGAGGATAGAAGGCAAGTACAAGCGGACACTCGCCCTTCAAACGTCACGTCAGCGTCAGGGCAAATAGCGGAGCACACAAGCACAAACCAAGCGGGCATAGCACCAACAGGACAACAAACTGAAGAGGTACGTGCTTTGCAGA
The DNA here is from genome assembly GCF_016745835.1 of Caldalkalibacillus salinus. NCBI lineage: Bacteria > Bacillati > Bacillota > Bacilli > Caryophanales > Bacillaceae > Caldalkalibacillus > Caldalkalibacillus salinus. The sequence continues at coordinate 3,882 of NZ_JAERVL010000033.1, forward strand.
GCAAGGTGTCGGAGCTTGAACAAGCGCTAACATCTATTCGGAAGGCGATACAATCAGGTCAAAAGGCAGCAGATGAGACCGACGCATCTAAACCGACTAAAAAGTCGGTTCCACCACCGATGTCTAGACAACGCTTGATAGAATTGCTCAAAACAGCAAGCAAGTCTCACTTACATCGTTTGGGTGAGAACTGGAGCCAGATTTTAGAGCAGGTTAAGAAAAAGAAAATTGTACTCAAGGCTTTATTGGATGATTGTGAACCTGTGGCTTGTGGTGACACCTTTTTTCTATTATCATTTAAAAATGAGTTTCATCGGAATACAACGGAAGATCCTGATAATCGTGAAATGATAGAGGAGGTTGTCGCAAACCTATTACAATCCCCTGTCAAAATGGTTACAATTATGTATAATGAATGGGATGAAGTGAAAGAACAATTCATCCGTGAACAAGCAGGGGAAAAAGACAATCCATCCCCTCCCCCTCATCCAGAACACCAACAAAATCAGCAAAATGACCAAGAACATCATGAAGAGGCGGTCAGACTCTTTGGTGACCTTGTCGAATTAGTTGATGGGGAAGATTCACAACATAAAAAGGAGGACAATGAATCATGAAAAACATGGGTGGCATGATGAAACAAGTACAAAAGCTTCAAAAGCAAATGCAAGAAGCACAAGAGAAGCTTAAAGAGAAAACAGTAGAAGGCACAGCCGGCGGTGGTATGGTGACCGTTACGGCCAATGGACATAAAGAAATTCTAGATATTAAAATATCAGAAGAAGCCGTTGACCCAGATGATGTAGAAATGCTCCAAGACCTTGTATTAGCGGCAATGAACGATGCCCTTAAACAAGTGGATGAGCTTGTTCAGGAAGACATGGGTAAATATACAGGAGGAATGAACCTACCGGGATTATTCTAACGGCCTTCCTTAAGGGGGAACAAAGGTGCATTACCCAGAACCGATATCAAAACTGATTGAAGGCTTTATGAAGTTGCCAGGCATCGGACCTAAAACAGCCGGTCGTCTGGCCTTTTACGTCCTTTCTATGAAAGAGGATGACGTCTTAGATCTTGCCAAATCACTCGTCAACGCTAAGCGAAATCTACAATATTGCTCTGTATGCAGTAATATAACGGATCACGATCCGTGTCGTATCTGTCAAGATAAACAACGAGATCGTTCCGTTATTTGTATTGTGCAAGACCCGAAGGATGTCATCGCTATGGAGAGAACCAAGGAGTACGATGGCTTGTATCATGTCTTGCATGGGGCAATCTCACCCATGGACGGGATCGGGCCAGAAGATATTAAGATTCCCGATCTTCTAAAACGGCTCCAGGATGACGAGGTCCAAGAGATCATATTGGCTACTAATCCAACAATTGAAGGAGAAGCAACGTCCATGTATATCTCCAAGTTGGTCAAACCATTTGAACTTAAGGTGACACGTATCGCCCACGGATTACCGGTGGGTGGGGACCTAGAGTATGCTGATGAGGTGACTCTAAGCAAGGCGTTAGAAGGTAGACGTGAGCTATAATAAATTGAGTTGGCTGTGAAGAAAACAGGAGGAACGCACAAAGTGTCATGAACGTCCTTTCTCTCTCATAGGATGGAGAGAGGGAGGGATGGACATGTTCTGGCATAAGCGTGACGTGAAGTTGAACGAGCAGTACCGGCTCATGACAAGTATCGAACATGCTAGAAAAAAGTGGACCGAGATTCAGGCCTGGCGGATAGAAGACAAGGAAGACATGTATTCTCAAATGCCTAAGGTGCTAGCGGAAATCAGGTACCGCTACCTTTTACAACAGGCGAGAAAAAGGGAATTTATGAATTATTGGTATTTAGATCTAGACCGTGATTCATGACGGTTCTAAATCCTTTGTAGACGAGTATGTATGCCATAAGGACGTCTAAAATAAAGGAGGATTTAAAGCCATGGATATGTACCCTATCGGTGTGATGATCATCGTGACACTACTATTCCTTATTCTTAATCACTATAGGTGGAAACCTGTACAATGGTTTGGAAAAGGAGTCATCCATCTGATGATGGGGGCTGCCTTTCTGTTCGTCTTTAACATTTTTGCTGATTATTTTAGCCTCTATATACCTCTTAACATCATTACGGTGGCCGTTGCAGGATTTTTAGGGCTGCCGGGGGTAGCCGCTCTAGCCTGTCTAAAAATGATGATGTAGACCCTTTACTTAACTTTTACTACGTATGTACGTATGTTGCGAATATCTAAATAATAAATTTATCGTCACCACACTTGCAGATGTCTGCAAGTATTTTTTTTGCCTCGTTTTCGGATGCTAAACATAAAGAAAGTTTACGGCATCATGAAGGAAAGGGTTGAGGTGTGGTGAAGGGAACAAAGAGACAGTATGGGTATTTACAACATTTTGAGCAGAATGCTTCTATCCCTTCCTGGGAAGTCACACGGCTTATGTCTGAATGGCAAAAGCATGATGAAAGATTTTTGCAGGGAAAGCCCTCTATCAAACTAACGGATGATGAACAAAGGGTCGTCTCTGAGATAGAGGATTTAACTGAAAAATATAATCGTAACAATGTCACCCGAACGAAGGCGTATCTTTCTTTTTATCGCCGACATCCAGAAATACACTGGGCCCTTCTAGCGCATATGGTTTCTAGAAATGGGGGCTGGAACATGACTGATCTAAAAGGGGACATGCTCCCACATTTACTCTCGAAGGATGAACTGAAGCATTTTTTCCACCTATTAGAGCGGTGTAACTGGTTGATCTTTCAGGATGCTTATCCTCAACTTCTTCTGTATGAGCGGAGCAAACAATCTAAAAAACCCTTGTTTCATCTACTGCCTTATTTTCACGTCTCTACTTTCATGAAGCTCATGTGGTCATGGTTTTGGTTGCGATACAACCAACTAGGTGTGACGCAACGATCATCTAAAGGCATCACATACGCCCTTATTATGAATGAGCAGCATCATATAGAAGACCGCGTTGTACAGCATCCATCGTATGAGCATCAAGTCTTTGAACACTGGCCATTCATCATACAACAAATTATGCATTTCAATCAGGTGCTATTCCCTTACCTTCAGGGACGGCATATCCGTGTCGCGGGGACCATCATGAGGAAATTTCAAGACATACAAGAAAGAATCCGCGTAGGAAAGAGATTATATCAGATTTTGTTTATCACTCCTGAAGTGTCCCCAGGTATCCAGCGTTGGGCATTGAAGACTGAACATACTGGCTCTAGGCAGGATTATTGGCCCCGACTATTCAGCGATCAAAGGTCCTTTTTATCAGCGTCCCATACTCATCTGAAGGGGAACCAACTCCACAAGAAAAACGACGCCATTTATAGTCCCACTTTACAGCAAGCGTGGCCCAATGTTACACATCGACCGGCCGAGCGCGCCGAATGGTGTACGAAGGAGGCGTTTTTTCAGCAATGGGCACAGGAAGAAAAAAATAAAGCTTTTGAGATGACCAATGAGCATCTTGATGCATTAAATAAGATAGACGCGACTTCAGTTGGGTTTGTAAAACTATTTAGAAAATAAAATTGAAAAATAAAAACGTTTAAAAAGTATAAAATGAAGCCCAACATCCCATAATGTGGGAAAAAGCATTGTAATAAATAATGGGGAAAGTGAGGATGGTGTCATGCAAGCACAAGTCAAACAGCGTGTACCTGAAATGTGCGTGATCTGCTCACGCCATCAGGATGAAGGTATTCATATTTGGCATCAATTTATCTGTCGAGAGTGTGAAACCGAGATCGTTATGACTGACGTTTCTGAGGAAAAATATAACTTTTTCGTACAACAAATGAAACGGATATGGCTCAAAGAAAATGCCTGATGTCACACGGCTTAAAAGGCATTGGCTATAATGAGGTCTAATAATAAGATACGCAGCGCACACGTGTTAAAATAAACAGGGACAGAACAATGGGGTCTGTCCCTGTTTATTTTTAGTGTAGGAGGACAAAAACATGAACGATACACTATCTCATGGTCGTGCACCGATTTTAGAGGCATTATTACAACATGATCAAGAGCGCAGAGCTAGATTCCATGTCCCCGGTCATAAGGGAGGGCATGTCTTTGATCACGTCGGATATGAGATTTATGATTCCTTGCTTCGAATAGATTTAACAGAACTGACAGGACTCGATGACCTTCATGATCCACACGGTATCATTGCTGAAGCCCAGCAGCTTGCAGCGGGAGTCTTTCATGCGGAGGACACGTCCTTTCTTGTTAATGGAAGTACAGCGGGTAATCTGTCTATGATACTAGGTACACTGAACAAGGGAGATAAGGTGCTTGTTCAGAGGGATGGCCACAAATCCGTCTTTCATGCACTCGCGATGGCTGAAGTGGAAGCCGTTGTAATCAGTCCAAAAATGAGTGATATTTTTCATATCCCGCTCGGGCTCACACTGCAACAAGTAAAGGAAGCTTTTAGATTGCACGAGTCAATCAAGGCGGTCATCCTGACAACCCCCAACTATTACGGGGTGTCCATACAACAATTAGAGGCGATTATCTCCTATGCACACAGACATAATGCCGCGGTATTAGTAGATGAGGCCCACGGTGCTCACTTTGGTCAACATCCAGCATTACCTCTGTCTGCAATGAAAAGTGGCGCAGATGTCAGTGTCCAGTCTACACATAAAATGCTAAGCTCCCTGACGATGACGTCGATGCTCCACATTCAGGGTTCACGAATACCTAGAGAAGATATCGCTCACTATATTCACAGCCTACAATCTAGCAGTCCATCGTATCCCCTTCTGGCATCTCTTGACTTAGCCCGATTGCAACTCCAGCAAATATCTGAACAGGACTGGCATCACTATATACGCGCAACTGAAAAACTAAAAAATGATATCCATAAGACGGAGCGTTATATGGTCATGGGTTTAGGAACACAAGAAGAGGGAATTCCAGTTTGTGACCCTTTTAAACTGACTATACAGCCTGTCTTTAATATAAGCGGATATGACCTGCAACAAGAACTAGAGGCACGAAGCATCGACGTTGAAATGGCGGACCCATATAATGTCCTTCTGACCCTGCCACTTGTTCCTCATGAGGATTGGAGTGGGGCACTCTTAACCGCGTTAAAGGATATTGCAACACAGTTTCAGAAAAAGCCATACAGGTCTGTACGAGCGTTAAGCGGACAAGATGCATCCTTTCTCAAAGATATGTACACTGACGAACGCTCAACATTTCAGATGAAAACGTACAAACAACACGAAATAGAATCTGTGCATATTGAGGAGGCTGAAGGGAGAAGAATAGGTGAAATGATGACTCCTTACCCGCCGGGTGTTCCGATTAGCATACCAGGAGAAGTGGTGACCAGAGACATGCTCCAAACCATACAAGCGTTACAAACAGCAGGGGCATATTTTCAGGGGAAAAATCGGCCTATTCAAATGATACGAGTGTTAAGATGAAAGAAAGTGAATGCAACTTGGGACAACTTCAATTATAATAATGCTAACAGAGTAGACTGTAGATAACGTTATTTTCATATAGAAAGGAATTAAACAGTGAGCGGTATTTTTATTACATTCGAAGGACCTGATGGAGCCGGCAAGACCACACAGTTGGAACTTCTCGCCGAGTTTGTGAAACAGCAGGGGTTGCCCTGCTTGACCACTCGTGAACCAGGGGGAACAGATATTAGCGACAGAGTTCGAGAAATTATTCTCAATCCTGCCCACACTGAAATGGCGCCTGAGACAGAAATTTATCTCTATGCAGCCTCTCGGGCTCAACACGTCCATGAAAAAATCAAGCCTGCCCTCGATAAGGGGACGGTAGTCTTATGTGATCGATTCGTAGAGGCGAGTGTCGCATACCAAGGTTACGGGTTGGGTTATGGCGAGGACCTTATTCGTCAAATGAATGAACTCGCCACGGGAGGGCTAAAACCTCAGCGCACTTATCTGATAGACATCAATCCTGAAGTCGGCCGTGGGAGAATGAATGGTCGTAAGCAAACCGAGTTCCAAACGGACCTAGACCGTATCGAACAAAAAGAACTGCATTATCATCAAAGGGTAAGAGAAGGGTTTAAAGCTCTCGCTAACAGCCAGGACCATATACATCCCTTAGATGGGAATCAATCGATAGAAGATATTCAGTTTCGAATCAGAAAGGATTTCAAGCGATTAGTAGAGACAAAGAAAGACTAAATGCATAATGTACATTAAAAAGGGAGGTGCCTATATTGAAGTTAATTATTGCTGTCGTGCAAGATAAGGATAGCAATCGTTTATCAAATGCGCTCGTTGAAGCAGAGTTTCGAGCTACAAAACTAGCCAGTACGGGAGGATTCCTTAAAGCTGGGAACTCCACTTTTTTAATCGGTACAGAGGATGAAAAAGTGGAGGAAGTCATGGAGATTATCAAGCAAAATTGTAAAGCAAGAGAGCAGCTCGTTGCCCCCGTTTCTCCGATGGGTGGTAACGCAGATTCGTACGTACCCTATCCGGTCGAAATCCAAGTCGGTGGCGCGACCGTATTTGTTGTTCCAGTTGAACAATTTGAGCAATTTTAAGGTGGGAAGGTAAAGGGTATGGAAAACAAAGCACATAAACAGAGACAACAGCATATCCAACAATGGGTACAGAGACTTTTTGTAAAGGATAAATTAGCGCACGCGTATCTATTAGTGGGGCAAAAAGGGGCTGGGAAACGAGACATGGCACGACTGTTTGCTCAGTCCCTTTACTGTAGGCAAAGGGAAAATGGATTGCCCTGTCAAGCGTGTATCGATTGTACAAGAGTGGCTAACCACAATCATCCTGATGTTCATTGGATCGCACCACAAGGACAGAGCGTCAAAATAGAGCAGGTACGTGAGTTACAAAAAGAATTTTCCTATCGGGGAGTGGAGGAGCAAAAAAAATTATATGTGATTGAGCAGGTAGAAACCATGACGACGCAGGCCGCTAACGGGTTGCTTAAATTTCTAGAGGAGCCCCATCCAGGCACTTATGCGTTATTACTAACAGAACATAAGCACCGCTTGCTTCCCACGATACTCTCTCGATGCCAGGAAATTGCCTTTCCTCCTCCTTCACCTCTAGAGATTAAACATGCACTAGAAGAATCCCACCCTCCTGGACTCGCTTCTCTCGCTTCCCATATTTCAACAGACATGGAAGAAGCTAACGCCTTATGTGAGGCGAATGAATTTGCAGAGGCTAGAACCTTAGTGATACAATTAGTAGAAGAGGTGGAGAAGGTCACAACACAAGCCGTATTTCACATTCAAGATAAGTGGACAAACATCTTAAAAGACCGTGAACAATTGGCTGTTGTACTAGATCTCCTTTTAATGTGGTATAAGGATTTACTTTATATCCAAGCAGGCTTGACGCAAAAAATCGTCTATATAGATCAGATGGATAAACTATCAACACAAGCGCTTCAGTTGTCTAAGGAACGATTAGCGAGGAATCTTACGTCAATTTTAGAGGCAAAAAAGAGACTACATGCGAACGTAAACCCACAACTCCTTCTTGAGCAGATGGTGATTCGTTTACAGGAGGGATAAACTTTGTACAGTGTCGTAGGGGTACGATTTAAAAAGGCAGGGAAAATTTATTACTTTGACCCGGATGAGTACCCGGTGGAAAAAGACCAATTTGTCATCGTAGAGACCTCGCGCGGTATTGAGTACGGCAAGGCCGTCACGCCCATCAAAGAAGTGGACGAAGAGGATGTTGTGCTTCCGCTAAAAAAGGTGCTACGTATTGCAGATGGTGAGGATCGAAAGAAAGTTGAAGAAAACCAAGCAGCTGCCAAAGAAGCGTTTGACACTTGTCTCCATAAGATTAGCGAACATAAATTAGACATGAAGCTTGTGGATGTTGAGTACACGTTTGACCGTAATAAAGTCATCTTTTACTTTACGGCTGAGGGACGGGTTGACTTCAGAGAATTAGTGAAAGACTTAGCTTCAATTTTCCGTACCAGAATAGAACTCAGGCAGATTGGGGTACGTGACGAGGCCAAAATGCTCGGAGGGATTGGACCTTGCGGAAGGGTCTTATGTTGTTCCTCCTTTCTAGGGGACTTTGAACCCGTATCCATTAAGATGGCTAAGGACCAGAATTTATCCTTAAATCCAGCGAAGATCTCAGGTTTATGTGGTCGTCTCATGTGTTGCTTGAAGTATGAGAACGATCAGTACGAGTCCGCCATTAAAGAGCTCCCGGATATAGGGGAAATGGCCGTCACTTCACTAGGAGAAGGGAAGGTCGTAGGGCTAAACTTACTGGAAAGACTGGTACAAATAGACCTTAAGGAATCAGACCGTGTAGTTGAATTCACGCTGGATGAGCTCATACAACATCAGGAAGGGCCAGAAGAAGAGCTTGCCATGAACGATGCACCTAAGGAATAGCTTGCTGTATGGGAGTGGAGATGATGGATAAAAAAGCGTTGTTTGAGCAAGTGTCACACCTTGAGAACCAAATCGGGGCTTTATACAAAGAGCTCGGGTCTCTCAAACAGCATATCGGTGAGTTAATTGAAGAGAATCAAGGCTTAATCATAGAAAATGGACATCTTAGAAAACGATTAGAAGATATACAACCAGAACACCAAAAGTCGGATCAAAAACCTGCTCAAGAAGGGGAACGTGGTAAGACATACAAGGTTGGTGAAGGATATGATAATCTCGCCCGGTTGTATCAAGAGGGGTTTCATATCTGTAATCTTCATTACGGAAGTATTCGTAAAGAAGGGGATTGCCTGTTTTGTCTATCGTTTCTAAACAAATCATAAAAGCGGAAATGAGGGAGGAGTCTGGGGAGCCAGGCTCTTTTTTTACATCAATGAAAAGGATTGTGTGTAAAAATGTTAAAGGATCATGAGAGACTAGATTATGTGTTGAATGAAGAGATTAAAATTATTCAGAGTCCAGAGATCTTCTCCTTTTCAATGGATGCGATACTGTTAGCGAAATTCGCCTACCTGCCACTGAAAAGAGGACGTGTACTGGACCTATGCACAGGGAACGGGGTGATACCTTTTCTGCTTGCTCAACGGACGAAGGCTACAATTGAGGGCGTAGAAATTCAAGACAAAGTCTTTGATATGGCCCAAAGAAGTTTAGCTTTGAATAAGTTGGAGGATCAAGTTAAATTCTATCGTATGGATATCAAAAATGCCCCATCGAAGCTAGGACATGGGCGCTATGATGTGGTAACCTGTAACCCTCCTTATATGCCGGTCACAACGGGGGAGAAGCATCATAATGAGCATTTTGCCATAGCAAGACATGAGATATATTGTGAGCTAGAGGATGTCATCCATATCAGCAGTCAACTTGTACGTCCGGGAGGAAAAGTGGCCCTGGTTCATCGCCCAAGTCGTCTTATTGATATCGTCACCTTCATGCGAGCATACCGCCTAGAACCAAAACGGGTGCGTTTCATACACCCTAAGTCAGAAAAAGAAGCGAACATGGTACTTATTGAAGCGTTGAAGGATGGGAAGCCTGAACTTACCACATTGTCGCCTCTCATCGTCTATGATGAGAATGATCAATATACTGAGGCCCTGAAGGAGATTTACTATGGCTGAAAGGAAAGACAGTCAGCACTATGTCTATATCTTACGGTGTAAGGACAACACGTTATATACTGGCTATGCTACGGATGTTAGCAGACGGTTAGCCGAGCATCATGCAGGAAAGGGTGCCAAGTACACACGCGGCCGTGGACCGCTTAAGCTTGTGTATGTCGAACGTTGTGAAGACCGGTCTGCTGCGTTAAAACGTGAAGCCCAAATTAAAAAACTAGGTAGAACGCAAAAAATAAAACTCATCCACCATTTTGAACGGAAAGGAGGCGTGGTGACATGAAAGTACAAAAAAGTTTTCAGGCGCAACGGAAGGTCGGTTCCCTAACGCTGGTTCCTACCCCCATTGGGAATTTACAAGATATGACCTTTAGAGCTGTGGACATACTCAGACAGGCAGACTATATTGCCGCTGAAGATACTAGACAGACCCAAAAGTTACTGAATCATTTTGATATACATAACAAACTGGTGAGTTATCACGAACATAACAAGCGCCAAAGTGGTCAGCGTATCTTAGAGGATTTACGAGCAGGGAAGCATGTCGCCCTCGTGTCTGATGCAGGCATGCCAGGGATATCAGACCCAGGAACGGACCTTGTACAGGCTGCCATCACTCAAGACATACCTGTCATTTCTTTACCGGGGCCTAATGCAGCACTCACAGCCCTCGTGGCTTCAGGGCAAAGCACAGATCACTTTTTATTTTATGGCTTTTTGGATCGCAATAAGAAAAAGAAAAAAGTGCAACTCGATTCACTTCGACGGGTACCTTATGCCATGATCTTCTATGAATCCCCACACCGTATTAAAGAGACACTGTCCGCTATCTTACATACGTTGGGTAATCGCCAAATATCACTTGTGCGTGAAATCAGTAAAAGGCATGAAGAGTACGTAAGGGGATCTGTGGAAGACGTTTTTCAATGGGCCACAGAGCACACTGTAAGAGGGGAGTTTTGTCTCATTGTCAGCGGCCATGAAGACATCGCCACTTTTGCTTTAGATGCTGGGGAAGAAAAAGCCTGGTGGGAGGAGATGTCTGTGCAAGAACATGTTGATACGTATATCAACGAAGGACAAACGTCCAAAGAGGCGATAAAAAAAGTGGCCAAAGATAGACAAGTATCTAAGAGAGACGTTTATCAGACTTACCATGTACGTGGCGACATAGGGAATAAAGCGTAAATGATTCATTGTCTAGACACATAAAAAAGCCCTGATCCTGGTCTTATGTATAACGGAAAATGTTGACCTACGAGATCGGGCTTTCATCACAGAATTTATATATTAATTAATTTTTGATATACGGTGAAGGCAATCAATATAGTTCTAATATCTTTATGATTTCATGAGACGTTTATCTTAGGAATGCTTCTTCGCGTACTCTTCTAACGTTGGTAGAAGTTCTTTTACAGCGTCTGGGCTAAGTATAATCTTGCCATCATTCAAGGCAATGTTGTTTTCACTAATTTGTCCCGTAACCATACAGGCCATTCTAGGTTCATACTTTCGAAGAATGATCTTGTCCCCATCAACATAAATTTCGAGTGCATCTTTCTCAGCAATTCCAAGCGTACGACGAAGCTCAATTGGAATGACAACGCGGCCTAACTCATCCACCTTACGTACAATACCAGTACTTTTTAACATTTGCGTTTCTCCTCTCATCATTTAGTAAAAATGAATGTATTTTTTATATCGTCAAAATTCGACACGTTCTACCCACATAATACCAGTGGAACAGGCACTAGTCAATCACTTTTTTTACAGAAAAAGGGTAACTTCAACAAAAATAATTAAAATTCGACAAATATATTAGTATATTTCGACAAAATATTCGCTTTATCGGGTAAAAACTTGACAATGCTTGGGAAAGTTAGGTATATTTTTGCTTAGAAAATGTTAGACTTGTAAAGATAATTCCACATCGACCTTATAAATAAACATAAAAGTCTATAAAGATACTCTATGAACAGATGAGTACATGTTCACGTTTATAACAGAGAACCGGGGAAGCTGGAAACCGGGATAAACGAAACATGGAAGATGGTCTGGGAGAGTTTAAGATTCGAGATCTACTTTTATTAGAAGATTAAGGGTCTTACGTTCTTCCCTGCGTTAAGGGGGTAGGCTAGGGACCTGCATTTATCGTGTGGGAGGCTTTTCCTAGGCTCTGGAGCTTGTCCTTCGTAAGGAGGCAGGGAATTAGGGTGGTAACACGAGAGTAACTCTCGTCCCTTTATGGGATGAGGGTTTTTTTAATATACGCAAAGGGGAGATTAGAATGGCAGATCAAAAAACGTTTTATCTGACAACACCGATTTATTACCCGTCCGACAAACTGCATATCGGTCACGCATATACGACAGTGGCAGGAGATGCGATGGCTCGATACAAGCGTTTAAGAGGCTATGATGTTATGTTTTTAACAGGAACGGACGAACATGGTCAAAAAATAGAACGTAAGGCGGAGGAAAAAGGGGTCAGTCCACAGGCGTTTGTCGATGACATTGTCAGCGGGATTAAGCTTCTTTGGGATAAGCTTGATATTTCTTACGATGATTTTATAAGAACAACGCAAGACAGACATAAAGTTGTGGTGCAGAAGATCTTTGAACGCTTTTTAGAACAAGGCGATATTTATCTTGATGAATATGAAGGTCTATACTGTACGCCTTGTGAGTCTTTTTGGACAGAGCGACAGGCAGCGGATAACGTCTGTCCGGATTGTGGGCGTAAAGTGGAACTTGTACGCGAGAAAAGCTACTTCTTCCGTATGAGTAAGTACGCTGACCGTTTATTACAATTCTACGAAGAGAACCCCGATTTCATCCAGCCTGCTTCAAGAAGAAACGAGATGATCAATAACTTTATTAAGCCTGGTCTGGAAGATTTATGTGTATCACGGACCACTTTTGATTGGGGTATTCGAGTGACGAGTGACCCGAAACATGTCATTTACGTCTGGATTGACGCCTTAACGAATTACATTACGGCCATTGGTTACGGGGCAGAAGATATCTCATTACAAGAGAAGTATCAGCGCTATTGGCCAGCTGATGTGCATTTGGTTGGGAAGGAGATCGTCCGTTTCCATACGATTTACTGGCCCATTATGCTCATGGCCTTAGATCTACCCCTACCGAAAAAAGTATTTGCACACGGATGGTTACTGATGAAAGACGGTAAAATGTCTAAATCTAAAGGCAATGTTGTTGACCCTGTTACGCTCATCGAACGTTATAGTTTGGATGCTCTAAGGTACTATTTATTGAGAGAGGTTCCATTCGGTGCCGATGGTGTGTTCACACCGGAAGGTTTCGTTGAACGGTTGAACTTCGATCTTGCCAATGACTTAGGAAATCTACTTAATCGAACGGTGGCCATGATCAATAAATATTTCGATGGCGTAGTACCTGAACGCTCAAGCCGTTTGTCTGAATTTGATCAGGGATTAGAAGCTTTAGCGCTAGAAACAGTAAACAAGGTTGAAGAGGCCATGGATAATATGGAGTTTTCTGTCGCGTTGACTGCGATATGGCAACTTGTAAGCCGGACGAATAAGTACATTGATGAAACTCAGCCTTGGATTCTAGCCAAGGAAGAGGAGAAGCGTGAGAATTTAGGTTCAGTGCTGTACCACTTAGCAGAATCTCTGAGAATGATCGCTGTTCTCATTCAGCCGTTTATGACAGCAACGCCTGATAAGGTCTTCACGCAATTAGGTATACAGCAAGGCAATAAGACAGCTTGGGATAGCTTACGCCAGTTTGGTCAGTTAGACGCTGGGGTCCAAGTACAAAAAGGTCAGCCCATTTTTCCGAGATTGGACATGGAAGAGGAAGTGGCTTATATCGTAGAAGCGATGAGTGGCAGCAAGCCCGTGACTGAGGAAAAGGCAGAGAATGATACAGCCCAGGATATGCAGATAGAGGCACCAGAAGTAGATGAAATCACCATTGATGACTTCACTAAGGTCGAACTGAGAGTGGGTCAAATTTACGAAGCGGAACCCGTTAAGAAGGCTGATAAACTGTTAAAGCTTCAAGTCGATTTGGGTTATGAGAAACGTCAAGTCGTCTCTGGTATCGCCCAGTATTACAAACCTGAGGAACTCGTAGGTCAAAAAGTGATCTGTGTCACGAACCTTAAACCCGTTAAGCTACGTGGAGAGCTTTCCCAAGGCATGATACTAGCAGGATCAGCAGGAGACTCCTTGACCCTGGCGACGGTGAGTGATCAATTACCAAACGGCGCTAAAGTGAAGTAAAACCGACCCTTATAAACACTCAAATCACTCTAAACTCACATGTTGAAAGGAGTATTGTATGCTTTTTGACACCCATACACATTTGAATGACCACGCTTTTGACGAAGATCGAGAGCAGGTATTTGCTAGACTGCAAGAAGCGGATGTGTCTCTGCTCGTCAATGTAGGCTTTAACAAGGAGACGATTCCAGCTACCCTAGAATTAGCTGAACAGTATGATTTCGTATACGCTGCAGTGGGATGGCACCCGCACGACGCCAAGGATTGTACACAAGCCGATCTTGATTGGATAGAAGAGATTGCCACAACACATCCAAAAGTAGTCGCCATAGGGGAAATGGGACTCGATTATCACTGGGATAACTCACCCAAAGAAGTTCAAATAGATATCTTCCGCCAACAAATCCAACTAGCCAAGCGTGTTGACAAACCGATTATTATTCATGATCGAGACGCCCATGAGGACGTTGTCAGCATTCTAGAATCAGAAGGGGCAGCAGAAGTTGGAGGGATTATGCACTGCTTCGGCGGTGATATAGACATCGCCCAGCGTTGCTTGGATATGAACTTCTATATTTCATTTGGTGGCCCGATTACGTTTAAGAACGCGAAAGAACCCAAGGAAGTGGCTAAGCAAATACCACTAGATCGTTTACTGATTGAAACAGATAGTCCGTATTTAACGCCGCACCCTTATCGTGGGAAACGGAATGAAACAAGTTACGTTCAATATGTGGCACAAGCCTTGGCCGATCTAAAGAAATTGTCGTATGAGGAAATCTGTCACATCACGCAAGAAAATGGGCGTAAAGTATTTAAATTAGACGTCTAGGTTCTACAAGCGACCTTCCCTTCATAATCATGTCGAAAAACACCATGTCCATTAAAATGTTGGCATGTTATGCTTTTTGACAACTTGTCAAGCCTACTATAGAATGGCTTCAAGGTTATGGAGGGGAGGATTTTTATGTGGTCACACATCATTGATTTGATGAGAAACGAAAGCAAGGAAGACCAACTAGGCCCTTACGTTACACAAAGGTTTGTTCTCCCTGTGCTCATGCTCACTTGCCTATTATCTGTGGCTTATGGCCTAGTGACCTACGAAATAAAAGTAGGCGTGCAGCTTGATGGGAAGCATCAGGAGGTTAGCACGCAAGCGAATACGGTTGAAGAATTAATGAAAGAACTAGATGTAGAGGTATCCCACCGTGATATCCTTCAGCCCTCCGCAGATACAGCCCTAGAAAGTGGTCTTACGGTTGTATGGGAACCAGCTAAAAATGTCAATTTAGATTATAGAGGCCAGCGCCAGTCTGTATGGACAACAGCCGATACGGTAGAAGCGTTCCTAGAGGAAGAGAACATTAAAGTTCAAGAGTCAGAAGAACTCAACGTTGCATTGCAAGATCGTATACGTCACGATCAGCAAATACAAATCGCTCATATTGAGCAAGAGGAAGTAACCGAAACTTATACTGTTCCTTATCAAACGATTCGTAGAGAAGATGATGAGCTCTTACGAGGACAGGAGCGAGTCGTACAAAAAGGGATCGCAGGAGAAGGCATCGACCGTTTTCTAGTGACTTGGAGGAACGGAGAAGAATATAGTAGGGAGAAGATCTCTACTGAAGTTGTACGGAAAAAACAGGATAAAATTGTAGCTGTTGGGACTAAAGCAAGCGTGTCTCGAGGCGGATACGTTTTTGCTCCTTCACGTGTCCTTCAGGACGTCACCTTAACCGCTTACTCTGCTAGGTCAGCTGGTAAGGGAAAGAATGATTCCCAGTACGGGATGACAAGTTCTGGGACACGAGCCTCAGATGGACGGACCATCGCAGTGGACCCTAATATTATTCCTATTGGCACTTGGGTGTATATAGACGGCGTTGGGCTTCGCCGTGCTGAGGATATCGGTGGGGCTGTTAGAGGTAACAAAATTGATGTTTATTTTGAAGATCATAATCAAGCCGTGTCTTTTGGCACTCGCCATGGGTATACAGTGTATGTCATAGGCCCAGAGAGGCCAACAGCTAGCGAGTAGAGGTGCTTATGAAAATAGATGAAAT
Organism: Caldalkalibacillus salinus; assembly: GCF_016745835.1. Taxonomy (NCBI): domain Bacteria; kingdom Bacillati; phylum Bacillota; class Bacilli; order Caryophanales; family Bacillaceae; genus Caldalkalibacillus; species Caldalkalibacillus salinus. The sequence goes on from NZ_JAERVL010000033.1 coordinate 19,851, forward strand.
AATCGTTGTTGAGGGACGTGATGATACGGTCGCCGTACAGCGTGCCGTTGATGCTGACACCATTGAGACAGGTGGTTCAGCGTTGAATGAAGAAAAGCTGAACCGCATCCGCCTAGCCCAAGAAAGAAGGGGCGTGATCGTTTTAACGGACCCCGATTACCCAGGGGAGCGGATACGGAAATTAATTGATGAGGCTGTACCCGGTTGCAAGCATGCCTTTATCCCCAAGGCGTTAGCGCTATCTAAGAGAGGCAAACTAGGGGTGGAACACGCTAGCCCTGGAGCAATTCGAGCGGCATTAAAGGATGTCAAATACGCTCATCATAAGAAAGAAGAGGCAGATTCAGAATATGATGCCTTTGCCCCTACAATCTCAACGTTGCAAGCATACGGATTAGTTGGAAGTCAGGAAGCGAGCCGGTTACGTGCATTAATGGGGGAAAATTTAGGCATTGGCTACTGTAATGCGAAACAGTTTCAAAAGAGGTTGCAATCGTTCCGCGTGACACAGGTAGAATTTGAACAAGCTTATGCACGAGCAAGACAGGAGAGTCAATATGAATAAAGATATCGCCACACCACTAAGAACAAAAGCCATACTTAACCAGTACGGGTTTTCCTTTAAAAAGAGTCTGGGCCAGAATTTTGTTATCGATGCCCAGCTATTAGAAAACATTGTAGAGACAGCTGATGTGAGGGAACAAGACGGCGTGATTGAGGTTGGACCGGGAATCGGTGCGTTAACGGAACAAGTGGCACGAAAAGCAAAAAAGGTGCTAGCTTTTGAAATCGACCAAAGGCTGATACCCGTTCTAAAAGATACTTTGCAACCCTATCCTCACGTTTCAGTGATCAATCAAGATGTCCTCAAAGCAGATTTGCCAGCTATCATACAGGAACACTTCACACAGGTAGAGAGGGTTCACATTGTAGCCAATTTGCCTTACTATATCACGACCCCTATCCTCATGCACATCTTGCAATCTGGTGTGCCATATACGAATCTTGTCGTGATGGTACAAAAGGAAGTGGCCGATCGTCTAGCCGCTGTGCCAGGCACCAAGAGTTACGGCTCATTATCGATCGCCGTACAATATTTTGCCCAAGCTAAGGTAGTCAAAACCGTACCCAAATCTGTATTTATCCCCCAACCTCATGTTGAATCTGCCATTATTAAGCTTGAGCGAAGAGAACAACCGCCCGTCGTTGTGCGAAGTGAATCGTACTTTTTTAAAGTCGTCAAAGCGAGCTTTGCTCAACGGCGAAAGACATTAGTGAATAACTTACAAAGCTTTTTAGGTCAATCGTACTCAAAGTCAGACATTCAAGACATGCTTGATGCAGTCCATATCGATGGCAAAAGGCGAGGCGAGTCCCTTACAATGGACGAGTTTGCCACGTTAAGTGATGCGCTATATCAACATACGGGTAGTGAATAACACGAGTGGAGATGAGCATGTAAAGGGCTTAGATTGGTTTTTCTGGCCTTTTCAAATTAAATACATCATCAGCATTATGGGGCATACACCCCTCCTCTTTAGACTGCATAGGATAAAGCGAGGAGGATGGGTATGTCTTTTAATGTTGGAGATATTGTGGGTAGGAAATCGTATGATGTTGATGTGCATTTTCGGATTATCTCAATTGACCGCAACGAACAAATAGCAGAATTAAAAGGGGTCGACATGCGTCTGTTTGCAGACTCTCCATTGGGGGATCTGGTCAAAATAGACGATGGTACCAGAGGGAGAAAACAGATGGAAGAGGAGGAACGCACCTCGAGCTCCCTGCAAGAAATCAAACATAAAAGAGAGTATGGAGAATCCTATTTTGAGCTCCCTGGACGCGTCTTGCATATGGATGGGGATCAGACTTACCTCAAAAAATGTATGGAAGTCTATAGGGAGCTCCAGATCCCTGTTTATGGCATTCATGTTCCTGAGACAGAAATGCCAAAGCGTCTCTTATCTCTATTGAAACAAATACAGCCCGACATTCTAATCATGACCGGGCATGATGCATACAGTAAATCAAAGGGTGAAAAAGATGACATCAATGCGTACCGTCACTCCTCCCAATTCCGTGAGGCGGTGCACAAAGCACGAGAATATGAGCGTAATAGAGATCAATTGATTATATTTGCAGGGGCGTGTCAGTCGCATTTTGAGGCCTTAATCTCAGCAGGTGCTAATTTTGCAAGCTCACCAGAGCGGGTGAATATACATGCGTTGGATCCCGTTTTTATCGTGGAAAAAGCATGTTACACACCCATTAATCAGATTATTAGTGTGCGTCAAATTCTTTATTATTCCGTTACAGGAAGTTCTGGTCTGGGTGGGATAGACACGAGGGGGACATTACGCGTTGGTAAACCGGGCATACAAGAAGATGATGACGATGCCTCGGATGATCAAGACGTATACGACATATGACCCAAAGATAGGGTGATATAGCGCCGCCCAACGACATAGGACTATATGCCGATTTTATCGACAAAAAGGTCTCTTGTTTTGTAAAAAAACGAGGGATTTTTTTGTTTTTCCATACATAATGACGAATGATAAGGGAAAAGATAAATAAAAAATCATTGACAAACTTTTTGTCCGCTTGCTATAATTAATAATTTTGTTTGACATTATAGTTCCGGACATGCTATAATGTCTTATAGAGTGAGGTGGTCGTATATGGGAAGAAATGCGTTAATGGATATTAAACGTAGCTTAGATGAACACATCGGACAAAAGATCATGCTGAAGGCCAATGGAGGCAGACGCAAGACGGTTGAGCGCGAGGGTGTTCTTGAAGAGACGTATCCTTCAGTATTCATCGTTAAACTAGATGAAGAAACGAACTCCTTTGAACGGGTCTCCTACAGTTACGCAGATATACTAACAGAAACGGTCGAGCTCACAGTATGCCAAGACGAAGACAATCAAATTCGTATCTCCTACGTAAAACAGTAAGTTCTTCAAATCGAAGAACTTACTGTTTTGCTGTTTAGGCGTCAATGAGGTGTACATACTAAGAACAATCGGTTTCTGCTCCTGAGTTGAGGAGGAGGTTGTTCTATGGCCAGAAGAAGAGGGATCATGTCAGACGCATTGAAGTACGAACTAGCCAAGGAGCTAGGCTTCTATGATACCGTTCAACAGGAAGGCTGGGGCGGTATCAAGTCGAGAGATGCGGGTAATATGGTCAAAAGAGCAATTGAGATTGCGGAGCAAAATTTAGCCAATCAACAACAAAACCAGAAGTAGAAACTGAGGACGGGGCCTCCTAGGCCCCTAAAACGAATATTAAAACTGGTCATTCTCCATTTAATAATGGTAAAATGTTAAAGCAATATGGGGAAATGTGGTGAACGTATGGGATTAACAATGAAAGCACCAGCGAAAATAAATTTGACTTTAGACGTATTACATAAAAGAGAAGACGGTTATCATGAAGTCGAAATGGTGATGACCTCAATAGATTTAGCGGACCATTTACACATGGTGTCTCGAAAAGACATGGACATTCATGTTGAGTGTACGACAAGCTTTGTGCCCACTGATCAACGCAACCTCGTTTATCAGGCCGCCAAACGCCTACAAGCCCGATTTAATATTAAACAAGGTGTACATATTACCATTCAAAAAAAGATACCCGTAGCAGCTGGATTAGCTGGCGGGAGTAGTGATGCGGCAGCATGCATCAAAGGATTAAATCAATTATGGGGCTTAAGGTTAACAACGAATGAAATGGCAGCGCTAGGAGCAGAGATAGGGTCAGATGTTTCATTTTGTATATATGGGGGAACAGCATTGGCCACAGGACGTGGTGAGAAAATTATCCCTTTACCAGCGCCACCTCCATTTTGGGTGATCTTGGCTAAACCGCCTATTGGTGTTTCTACGGGAAATATATACGGTAAGCTTAAGGCGGACCAAATTAAGGCGCATCCTGATACCGAACGCATGATTGAAGCGATTAAAGAAAAGGATTTTGAATTGATTACGGCCTCATTAGGTAATGTGCTAGAGGAAGTCACACTATATGAACACCCACAGGTCGGACAGATCAAAGAACGGATGAAACGTTATGGTGCGGACGGTGTCCTTATGTCTGGAAGCGGACCCACTGTCTTTGGAATTACCCAAAAGGAATCGCGTATGCGCAAGATATATCATGCGCTAAAAGGATTTTGTCGCGATGTTTACGTCGTGCGTTCGTTGGGTGAAAGATAAAAACTTGAATAAAAACGTATAAAAGTGATATATTACCCTCATAATATTCGGATTTCGGAGGGGTGACATGAAGAAATTACGTAGAAGTGCAAGGATTGCCGATATGACGCAATATTTACTCGAACGCCCTCGTCTCCTCCTTCCATTAACGCTATTCTCTGAACGATACGGGTCGGCCAAATCTTCAATCAGTGAAGATCTACAAATTATTAAAGATGTGTTCGTCATGGAAGGCGTTGGTGACTTAGAAACAGTTCCAGGCGCAGCTGGCGGTGTGAAATTCCTTCCTGACGTCCATATGGCTCAGGTAGAAGAATGGATGCAGGAATTGATGCAGGGCTTAAGAACTGAACAGCGAATGTTACCAGGAGGTTACCTTTATCTTTCCGATTATTTGCACCAGCCGCAAATCGTGAACAAGATAGGTAAAATATTCGGTTCATTGTTCGCAGCGCAAGATGTCGATTGTGTCATGACAGTGGAGACGAAAGGGATACCATTAGCCTATGCCACAGCCCAAGTATTGAATGTCCCCATTGTCATTGCCAGAAGGGATACGAAAGTGATGGAGGGCTCTGTGGTCAGCATTAATTATGTATCCGGGTCAAGCAAACGCATACAAACCATGTCTCTGTCTAGAAGAGCGTTGCCTGAAAGTTCTAAAGTTGTCATAGTCGATGATTTTATGAAGGCAGGAGGCACAATTCGGGGTATGATGGACCTGTTACAAGAGTTCAAAGCAGAGGTCGTAGGGGCCTGTGTTTTCATGGAATCAGATACGACTACGCACCGGATTGTTGATGAGGTTTACTCATTAATACGTTTTAACCATGACGAACAAGTTCAAGAACCGATTAACTTAACCTTAGGTAATATTTTTGATAAACATAGCGATAAAGGCTAAAAGGAGGTCATAAAATGGCAGAGAAAAAGATAATCCAAACGGATGAGGCACCCCAAGCGATTGGCCCCTACTCACAGGCTGTTAAAATGGGCCCGTTTGTATACACATCAGGCCAAATTCCACTAACAAAAGACGGATCGTTAATTGAAGGAGATGTACAAGCTCAAACGAAACAGGTATTAGAGAACGTAACAGCGGTCCTCAAGGCCGCTGGGTGCGAAATATCTGATGTGATCAAGACAACGGTGTTTATCGATGACATGAGTGAGTTTCAATTAGTGAATGAGGTCTACGAACGCTATTTTGCAGACACAAAACCCGCAAGGTCTTGCGTTGAAGTGGCTGGCTTACCCAAGCAGGTCAAAGTGGAGATAGAATGCATCGCTTACCTTTCAGAATAGGCCCATAAAAGGGACATATTAACATTAAATAAGAAAGCAATAATCTTAAAAATAAAAAATGTGAAAAAAATGTGAAAAAAAATGAGGTTAAAAGAAGGATTTTCCCCACCTTTGTTGAAATTTATTGAAAAGCATTTATTTTGGATAAAGGTGGTGAAAAGCATGGAGGTTACTGACGTTAGACTCCGCCGTGTCAACACGGAGGGAAGAATGCGAGCAATTGCTTCTATCACTATCGATAACGAATTTGTAGTGCATGATATTCGCGTCATCGATGGAAATAATGGTATGTTTGTGGCGATGCCATCTAAACGTACACCAGACGGAGAGTTTCGTGACATTGCACACCCGATCTCTTCCGCAACTCGTGAGAAAATCCAAACAGCTGTACTAGCTGAATACGAGGCAGTTGGTGAGCAAGAAGATATGGAAGTGGAAGAAGCAGGGGCTTAAACCCGTCATGTTAGCATCATTAAAAGTTCATTATCAATGAAAAGAAGATTCAACCTTAAGGTTGGGTCTTCTTTTTATTATGTTAGATGCCATAAGCTAGCAAAAGTTTTGCCCAATGGATAATTTTTTCGACTTCTGAATTCTTGAAAATAAAGAAAGTTTAAGATATAGTCAGAAGGAATAAAACGTTACGGGAGGTACACTATGAGTGATATCTACACCGTTATTTTGGCAGCAGGAAAAGGGACAAGAATGAAATCCAAATTATACAAAGTGTTGCACCCTGTTTGCGGGAAACCTATGGTTCAACACGTTGTAGATAATTCTCGCCAGATGAAGCCAAAAGATACGGTTTTAGTCATCGGCCATGGTGCCGATAAGGTCAAAGAAGAGCTAGGTCCAGACGTGACATACGTCCTTCAAGAGGAACAGCTCGGTACAGGTCATGCGGTGATGGTCACGCGGGATCATTTATTAGATAAAAATGGGACAACACTGATATTATACGGGGATACACCCCTTGTGACGGCTGACGTTTTACAACAGCTCGTCAATCATCATCATGAAGTGGGTGCAGCGGCTACGATTCTGACAGCTCAAGTGAGCGACCCAACAGGTTATGGTAGAGTCGTCAGAAATGAACATGCTGATGTCACGCGGATCGTGGAACAAAAGGACGCCACACCTGAAGAACAGCAAATCAAAGAGATTAATACGGGCATGTATTGTTTTGACAATCAAAAACTCGTATCAATTCTACCCCAATTGACGAACGATAATGTACAAGGGGAATACTATATTACCGATTGTATTGAGATCCTTAAAAAACAAGAAGAAAAAGTATCTGCGTATATCACTCCGGATGCCGACATTACAATGGGTGTTAACGATCGTGTCGCCTTAGCGGAAGCGGAAAAGAAACTGAGAAAACGTTTAAATGAGCAGCATATGAGAGAAGGTGTGACCATCATTGACCCTGATCACACTTATATTGGGGTAGACGTTAAGATCGGTCAGGATACCGTGATACATCCTGGTACATCGCTCAGCGGGCAAACGGTCATCGGAGAGGATTGTGTGATTGGGCCAAACGCCGACATACGTGACGCTCAAATAGGAGAGGGAACAACAGTGCAACATTCCACGCTGACGGAGAGCACAGTTGGAGAACAGACCACTATCGGCCCATACGCTTATATACGCCCCGGAAGCGATATTGGGGATAACTGTAAAATTGGTGATTTTGTCGAGGTTAAAAATGCGGTTGTTGGCGATGGCGCTAAGATACCACATCTAAGCTACATAGGAGATGCCGATATAGGTAAAAAAGTGAACATGGGCTGTGGGTCTATCACAGTTAACTATGACGGGCAACAAAAGCACCGCACTGTTGTTGAAGAAGGAAGCTTTGTCGGGTGTAATGTCAACCTTATCGCACCTGTAGAAGTCGGAAAAGGTTCATATATTGCCGCGGGCTCCACGATTAATCGTTCGGTCCCAGAGAATAGCTTAGCGATCGCAAGGGAAAAACAAACGAACAAAGAAGGATACGCTTCGAGGTTGAGGGCAAAAAATAAAAAATAAATCATCACATAGATCAACATTCAAGATGAAATCAAAGTCGGAGGGAAAGAACAAGATATGGCCAACTATCGTGACCCAAAGTTAAAGGTATTTACATGTAATGCTAATCAATCTTTAGCGAAAGAAATATGTGATCATATAGGTGTTCCCTTAGGAAAAGCGAATATCTCTCATTTCAGTGATGGTGAAATATCGGTGCATATTAACGAAAGTGTCCGGGGGGCAGACGTCTTTGTCATTCAGTCTACATGTGCACCTGTGAATGATCACATTATGGAGATGCTCGTGATGATTGATGCCCTAAAGCGGGCGTCAGCCAAAAGTATCAACGTTGTTATGCCATACTATGGATATGCTAGACAGGATCGGAAGGCAAGAGCAAGAGATCCTATTACAGCCAAACTGGTCGCTAACCTAATCCAGACAGCAGGGGCGAACAGAGTCATCACGATGGATTTACACGCCACACAAATTCAAGGGTTCTTTGATATTCCAGTGGATCATTTGTTTGGCGTCCCGATACTTGGTGATCACTTCTTAGAGAAAAACTTAGAAGATGTTGTTGTCGTATCACCGGACCATGGGGGTGTGACCAGAGCGAGAAAATTAGCTGAACGCCTGAAAGCGCCGATTGCCATTATTGATAAGCGTCGACCTAAACCAAATGTTGCTGAAATTATGAATATCGTTGGTCATATTGAAGGCAAAACAGCGATCTTAATTGATGACATCATCGATACGGCGGGAACGATTACACTAGCAGCGAACGCATTATCCGATAACGGAGCCAAGGAAGTTTATGCCTGCTGTACACATCCAGTCCTATCTGGCCCTGCCATGGAACGTATAACCCAATCAAAAATCAAGGAACTCGTCGTCACAAACTCCATTCCTCTAACCGAGGATAAGAAAAATGATCAAGTGCGCGTCCTTTCAGTCGCTTCTCTTATGGGGGAAGCCATTATTCGAGTGCATGAGGAGTTATCTGTGAGTAAACTTTTCGACTAGATACGCGTTGCCTAACAATCGGTGACAGCATAGATTTCTTCATGAGTGTTTGACACCTTCCACCTAGGGGAATACTGGGGACAATAATATAGGGAAGGTGATCATATGCAAAAACTAGCCGCTCAACCGAGGCAGACCGAAAGGAAATCAGTTGCCAAGAATTTAAGGCAAGAAGGAAGAATACCTGCTGTCGTCTACGGTGAGAAAGTCGGAAACGCTTCTTTGTCCGTGGAAGAAGGGGAATTCTCCAAGCTCCTTAGAGAGTATGGACATAACGTGCTAGTCAAATTAGATTGGGACGGTCAACAAGCCACAGCCATCATAGGTGAAGTGCAGAGTGATCCATTAAAAGGGACAACGTTACATGTTGATTTCCAAGAGGTGAACCTAGACAAAACTTTAACGGCTGACATACCTTTGGAGTGGGTTGGGGAGGATGGAGCAAACAAAAAAGGTGTATTACAGAAACAAACCCATGCCTTACAAGTAGAGTGTCTACCGAAAGACTTACCGGATTATATTACTGTCGACGTTTCAGCACTTGACATTGGTGATAGTCTGTCAGTAGGAGACTTAAATTTTGGACAAGGCATAAAGCCGACTAATGAAGAAGATACAGTTATTGTACGTTTAGCCGCACCATCTACTGAAACGGAACCAGAAGAACCGCAGCAGGAGGTAAATGAACCAGAATTAGTGGAAAATGATGATGGTGAAGATTAATTGTTGGACGATAGGCGTAACCGGATGGGGTTGCGCCTTCCTTAAGTGTACGCAAATGGGGAGGAAAGATCATGAAATTGATTGTGGGACTAGGAAATCCCGGTCCAAAGTATGAGGATACGAGACATAATATAGGGTTTATGGTCATCGATCACCTTGCTAGAGCATTAAATATAGAGGTGACACAAAACAAGGGCAAGGGATTAGTGGGGGAAGGTTTAGTTGAAGGACAAAAAGTGATGCTCGTGAAACCGATGACGTATATGAACCTATCAGGAGAATGTGTACGCGCTTTAATGGATTATTATAAAATACCGATTGATGATGTCCTCATCATTTACGATGACTTGGACCTGCCATTCGCTAAGTTTAAGCTAAGAATGAAAGGGAGTTCTGCCGGACATAACGGCTTAAAATCTATTATTGCTCACTTGGGCACCCAAGCTTTCCAGCGTGTCAAAATGGGAATTGGGCGACCAGAATATGGTGACATTATCCCTTATGTACTAGGAAAGTTTGCCAAAGAAGAACAGAAGCATCTCCAGCCGTGGATTGAAGAAGCTGGGGAAGCAAGTCTTGCGTTTGTCACAGAACCTGATTTTTCAAAAGTAATGAATCGTTTTAATCGTTAATAGGACAATTAATGAATGAATACGCTTAAAACATGGCATACTAAAAATGGATTATGTTTAGACAACAGGAGGAAAAACTTCATGGCCATCCGTTACGTATGCCGTTATTGTAATCACCACCTTGGTGATATACGTCATCAAGAAGTGGAAGAAGAGAAACTGGGTTTTCATGCCCTATCTGCAACTGAGCGTGAACAAATGCTGCAATATCAGGAAAATGGTGATATTATTGCTCAAGTGTGCTGCGAGCATTGCCAAGAAACGATTCAAAGATATCCGGAGTTGTTACTTCAGACAGACATTTTACAGTAAACATAGAGGGATAAGCCTTAGAACGGTCTAAGGCTTATTTGCCTTGTGAGTTCGCAATCATATATGACTAATCGTCCTTCATGTTAAAACTATCAATAGGTGCGAGAGAGGAGGTTGCTATGAATAGGATTATACAACACTTTTCCTTAGGAGAAGATTTTCAAAACGTGCAAACGGCATACGAAAATGGGATAAAAGAACAAATGGTGTCTGGCCTAAGTGGCTCTTCCCGAACACTATTTATGAGTGCCATCTATCAAAAGCAAGAACAATCTGTTCTGGTTGTCACACATAATCTCTATCAGGCTCAGAAAGTTTATGAGGATATGGTAGAGTGGTTACCAGAAGAGGATGTCTTACTGTATCCCGTCAATGACCTGATGTCCTCTGAAATTGCAACCGCAAGTCCAGAGTTAAAGGGGCAACGTATTCAAGTCCTAAATGAATGTTTAGAACCGAATAAAAAAGTATTAATTGTACCTTTAGCAGGCATTCGTCGCTTGTTGCCACCGAAGGAAGAATGGCAGCAGTCGCAAATAACTTTTTCTTTAGGTGAAGACGTAGATTTAGAAACGCTACAACATCAGTTGAATCACTTAGGGTATCAGAGGGTGGATATGGTAGAAACACATGGCGAATATAGTGTTCGTGGTGGCATTATCGATATACTACCTGCTTCTGATGACCACCCTATAAGAATGGAATTGTTTGATACCGAGGTGGATTCCATTCGCACCTTTGACTTAGAGACACAACGCTCAATAGAACAGAAAAAGCAAGTCACCATTGGCCCCACTTCCGAATTGATTATCAAACCAGAGCATTACCAAAGTGCTGCCCAAGCACTAGGCTCTATGCTAGAGACACAACTAGGACGTATGAAGGATCAGGATGCCAAAGACAAATTACAAGAAAAACTAGGATGGGAGCTCGAACAATTAGAACAAGAAGCTGCTTTTCAAGGCATCTACAAGTATGTCAGTGTATTATATGAAAGGCAAACCACGCTTTTAGATTACTTATCAAAGGATACTGTTATCATTGTCGACGAACCCACTAGAGTATTGGAGTCTGAAGAACATTACAAGACGGAAGAAGCAGATTGGCAAACGTCCTTGATACACGCAGGTGAGTATTTGGGCGATCTCCAATTATCTCAACCATTGGACCAGTGGTTAGGTAAGAAGGTTAATCCGATTATCTACTTGTCTTTATTTCTTAGACAAATACCTCATACGCATCCAGAAAATATTGTGAGCTTCACTTCTAAAACGATGCAGAACTTCCATGGGCAACTGCCCATGCTTAAGAATGAAGTGGCCCGTTGGAAGAAAAGTAAACAAGTGGTGGTCTTTCTTGCGAGTGATACAGACCGAGCGGAACGTATGTTAAATGCGCTTCAGGACTTTGACATTGAGATTTCACATGATCGCGGACAGGTTTTAGAAGAGGGAAGTCCTGTCGTGATGACGGGCAGTTTACATCAAGGATTTGAGCTTCCACTTCACTCACTCGTGGTTGTGACTGAAAGTGAAGTTTTCACTAAACAACAAAAAAGGCGCTCTAGAAAAAGCAGACAGCTCTCCAACGCTGAGAGAATTAAGAATTATACAGAACTTAACGTAGGAGATTACGTCGTCCACATTAATCACGGGATCGGTAAATATCTCGGTATCGAGACGCTCGAGATTGGTGGGGTGCATAAGGATTACCTTAATCTAAGATACTCTGGGAATGACAAGCTATATGTCCCTGTCGAACAGATCGATCAGGTACAAAAATACGTCGGGGGAGAAGAAAAAGAACCTAAGCTGTATTCCTTAGGCGGTAGTGAATGGAAGAAAGTAAAAAGTAAAGTACAATCATCCGTCAAAGACATTGCTGCTGACCTTATTAAGCTTTATGCCCAAAGAGAAGCAACAACCGGTTACGCCTTTAATAAAGACAGCGCCATGCATCGTGAATTTGACTCCTTATTTCCATATCAAGAGACGGAGGATCAACTTCGCGCCATTGAGGAAATTAAAAAGGACATGGAACGGACGCGCCCTATGGACCGTCTATTATGTGGAGACGTAGGCTACGGCAAGACCGAGGTGGCTATCCGTGCAGCGTTCAAAGCGATAATGGATGGCAAACAAGTGGCGATCCTAGTACCGACCACCATACTGGCCCAACAGCATTACGAAACGTTAAGAGAGAGGTTTAACGATTATCCAGTTGAGATTGAAGTTTTGAGTCGTTTCCGTACGAGGAAGGAACAAAACCAAACGGTGAAAAAGTTAAAGGAAGGCCTTGTAGACGTCGTAATTGGAACCCATCGTCTCTTATCTAAGGATATCGTGTTTAAGGACTTAGGATTGCTTGTCGTCGATGAAGAGCAACGTTTTGGTGTCTCGCACAAAGAAAAAATCAAACAAATGAAGCAAAACGTGGATGTCTTGACATTAACGGCAACCCCCATTCCAAGAACCTTGCATATGTCCATGCTTGGTGTACGTGATCTATCCGTTATAGAAACCCCGCCTGAGAACCGTTTTCCGGTACAGACGTATGTCGTTGAATTTAATGCTGCACTCATACGGGAGGCGATAGAAAGGGAGTTAGCCAGGGGGGGACAAGTATATTTCTTGTACAACCAAGTACAAGGGATCGACCAAATGGCTGAACATATTCGCGCTTTAGTACCAGACGCCAGAATCGCAACAGCGCATGGTAAAATGAAAGAAACGGAGCTAGAAGCCATTATGATTGACTTTCTTGATGGAGAGTATGACGTCCTCGTGAGCACGACGATCATTGAGACGGGCGTTGATATTCCTAATGTGAATACGCTCATCATTCATGATGCCGATAAAATGGGATTATCACAGCTCTATCAGCTGAGAGGTAGAGTCGGTCGTTCCAGTCGTATGGCTTATGCTTATTTCACATACCAGAGAGATAAAGTGTTAACGGAAGTGGCTGAGAAACGCCTTCAAGCCATTAAGGAATTTACTGAGCTTGGTTCAGGCTTTAAAATCGCCATGCGAGACCTTTCTATTCGAGGAGCCGGTAACTTACTCGGAGCTGAACAGCATGGTTTTATCGCTTCAGTCGGTTTTGATTTATACTCTCAGATGTTAAAAGAAGCCATAGAAGAAATGAAGGGTGAAACCAAGGTAGAGGATAAAAAAGAGTTAGAACTAGACTTACATGTGGACGCCTACCTCCCTGACAGTTATATTAAAGATGGGAAGCAAAAGATTGAGATGTACAAAAAAGTTCATGCCACCCGTACGCAAAAGGACGTATTTGAGCTTGAAGATGAGCTGTTAGACCGTTTTGGCACGATACCAGACCCAGTTCAACGCTTGATGTCTGTGGCAAAGGTACGGGCATACGCCCATCACCTTAACTTAGAGAGCATCATCCAAAAACAGGGTGTTGTGCGGATGCTCTTTGAGCAAAACCAGAATGATAAACTCGATGGAGGGAAGCTTTTTCAAATTGTCACAGAATTTGGCCGAAAAGTCGGATTGATTTCCGAGCACCAAATTGGTATATCTGTTAGAATAAAGGGGTTAGCTGAAACGGAATGGCTAAGTATAATTGAAAGACTATTACATCAATTAGTTGAAGGAGACATCCTGAAAGGAGAAGAAGAGCATGCACTTTAAACGATTCACCATTTTAGCATTGGTTGTTGCACTGTCCTTGATCGTAGCCGCTTGTGGAGGAGGTAACGATGAAGAGGCATCAGGAGACGAACAAAATGCTGATCTACCAATGGAACCAGACATCTCATTTACAGAAATAGACCGCACTGGCTTAGAAGCTGATACCGTGGTGGCAACGTATGAGGGTGGAGAGATTACCGGTGACCAATTGGCTAGTTATTTAGGTTTCCATGGTTTTGTCAATCCTAGTGTTCAAGTAAACGAAGCAGAAAGTCGCCAAGAACTACTTAAATTCTTAATCCTTCAGGAAACGGTCGCTGATGAAGTGGCGTCAACTGAATGGGCAGAACAAAAAGCTGAAGAGCTATGGGATGAGATCAACAGCGTGTACACAGAAGATCAGACTGAAGAAGCTTACGAAAAACTGCACACTTCTGAAGAAGAGATTAAAGACCATCTCGTAGGGTATTACTTAATGGAGAGCTATTTCCGTGAACAAATCGACGAAGATGAAGCTTTGGCGTTCTATGAAGACATCCAAGAACAGATCACAACCGCTTCAGTTCGTCATATATTAGTGGCAACTGAAGAACAACAGCCAGATGGGTCGATGGAAGAAATCCGCACAGAGGAAGAAGCGAAGCAATTAGCGGATGAGCTTTATGCAGACCTTCAAGAAGGGGCTGACTTTGCCGAGCTAGCAGCAGAACATACAGATGATCCAGGAAGCAAAGATAACGGGGGTTTGTATGAGGACGTTGCCGTTGGCCAGTGGGTTCCAGAGTTCAAACAAGCTGCACTAGAGCAAGATATTGATGAGATTGGTGAGCCGGTTAAGACCGACTTTGGATACCATATCATTCGCGTCGAGGACCGTACTGTGACACCTTTTGAAGAGATTGAAGATAACGTTTATGGTCAATTGGCGAACGATAAGATCTATGATTACTACTCTAATACCCTTCCGGATAAAATTGAGGAAATTAACATTCAAGTTGAAGAGGCGGATGCTGATGATCAATCAGAAGATGCTCAATCTGAAGACGAGTAAGCTATAACGTAACGGCGGTGTCAATCTGTCACTGTCATATAAGAGTGAAAAAAGGGCCACATCAAGGCTCTTTTTTTTTGTCTAAAATCAGTTTTTCCTGTGATTAGTGCATATGTTTTATCTTGGTACAAATAATAAAGGCAAGACCTGCAGAGGCAAGGATAAAAAGGGAGATGTGACATTTAACCAAAATACAACAAAGAAAAACAAAGAAAGAGAGGCATCAATACATGAAAGCAACAGGCATTGTTCGTCGAATTGATGATTTGGGAAGAGTTGTCATTCCTAAAGAAATTCGTCGCACGTTAAGAATTAGAGAAGGAGACCCACTGGAGATATTTGTAGATCGTGAAGGTGAAGTGATATTAAAGAAGTACTCCCCGATTGGCGAATTGGGGGACTTTGCCAAAGAATATGCGGACTCATTGTATGAAAGTTTAGGACATACCACCCTTATTTGTGACCGTGACCATATTATTGCGGTTGCTGGCATATCGAAAAAAGAGTACTTAGAAAAATCAGTTGGACATGTCGTTGAATCAAGTATGAACGAACGCAAAACATTGGTAGAGGGTAACAAAGGAAATTTTGAGATTTGCAAAGATGTGAATGAAGAATATACATCATACTGTGTATCCCCTATTGTAGCAGGAGGAGACCCTATCGGTGCTGTTATCCTCTTAAGTAAACAAGAGGGCGTCGATATGGGGGACATCGAAGAAAAATTAACGGAAACGGCAGCAGGATTTTTAGGTAAACAAATGGAGCAGTAAGTTTGAAGATAGACACGTGAGCCTATCCTAGTGGTAGGCTTTTTTTATTGTGTCAAAAACGTCCTAAATAAATTTTTAGCCCCAAGTACGGAAATAGGATTAGACCAAAGAACAACGTCATGAGGCTTATAATGTGGTATAATATGGGGAGTTTGGCGAGTGAGAGGAGTTCACATCCATGACAGAGCAAGAACAAACAAAAGTCTTATTAAAAGGAACTGCGATATTAGCTGCTGCAGCTCTTATATCCAAGGTTTTGGGTGTTGTGTACCGTATCCCATATCAAAACATAACAGGGGATTTAGGTTTGTATGTCTTTCAACAAGTGTATCCATTATATAGTTTGTTATTAATAGTGGCGACGGCTGGGTTTCCTATAGCTGTTTCCAAGCTAGTGGCCGAAAGGATTGCTTTAGGAGATCATAACGGAGCCAAAAGGGTGTTCCGGGTGTCAGCCGTCGCGCTGTCACTGACCGGTCTTGTCACGTTTTTAGCCATGTACGCGGGGGCGCCGTATATCGCCTCCTGGATGGAAGATGATGGCCTTATCTTGCCCTTACGCAGTGTATCATTTGCCTTATTAATTGTGCCCTTTATGGCTGCCATACGTGGATATTTCCAAGGTCATCAAAATATGGTACCGACGGCCATATCTCAGGTCATCGAGCAAATTATAAGAGTAATCACGATTATTGCACTCAGTTACTGGTTTATGGCCAATCAATATGATGAGTACTATGCGGGTGCCGGTGCTGTTTTTGGTGCTTTTACCGGGGCGGCGGCCGCGCTGATCTTTTTATTATTACTGTGGCGTCGAGTACAAGCTAAGCACAATAAACAACCACAAAAAGCGACGCCCACCACGGAAGAGTCCCATGGTGATGAGGATCAATCATCAGCGCCAGAGACTTTCACTCAAGAAACGGTAGTCCAGCTTATTAAGCGCATTTTATACTTAGCCATTCCGATATGTCTAGGCGCGATGGTTTTACCGTTGTTTCAAATAGTGGATGCGATGACGGTGGTTAAAGTTCTTAATCATACAGGTATCGAACCGATCGATTCTAGGAATTTAAAAGGGGTCTTTGATCGGGGGCAGCCCCTCGTCCAATTCGCTGCCTTCTTTGCGACAGCTTTATCATTGGCTCTAGTCCCTTCTATTTCTGAGGCTTACGCCAAAAATAACCACAAACTCATCGCCGTTCGGTCTGAAATGGCTTTAAGGTTAACTTTATTTTTAGGACTGGCAGCTTCTTTTGGTCTTGCGGTGTTAGCAGGTCCTGTCAATATTATGCTGTACAAAACGGGCGATGGTACGATAACGCTTGCTGTCCTCGCTTTTACGACCATGTTTTCAACACTCGGGATTGCGTCCGGTGCCGTGTTACAGGGGCTCGGCCGTGTTATCTTACCTGCCCGAAATTTGCTCGCAGGTGTTGTTGTCAAGACTATACTTAACGTTGCCCTTATTCCGATATGGGGGATCACTGGTGCCGCATTAGCTACCGTCTTAGCTTACGGTGTAGCCACCATCCTAAATCTTGTGGCCTTGCACAAAATCACGAAATTGCAACTATCCTTTAAGGTATTTTTCGCCAAGCCGTTCACGGCCGTTATAGCAATGGCCGTGTTGGTCTGGTTAACAATGGAAGGTCTATTGTTCGCCTTAAGTGGTGTCATTACGCATGAGCGTATATATTTTGCCATTGTGGCCTTATCTTCAGTGGCAGTGGGTGTCGTCACCTATGCACTTGGACTATTAAAGTTCGGTGCTGTGACTAAGGAGGAGCTGCAATCAGTTCCTAAAGTTAATCGGTTCGTTCCCTTATTAGATAAGTTTAAATTCTTTAAATCGTAGGAGGTCAGAGATGTCTATCATACACGTGGTTGGTCTAGGAGCTGGAGACTTGAAACAGTTACCGCTAGGTAGCTACGATGTGTTGAAAGAAAGTCAATTGATCTATCTCCGGACAAAGGAACATCCTGTTGTTCACCAACTGGAACAAGAAGGCTTAACGTATGAATCATTTGATGAGATATATGAGCAACAGGATGATTTTGAAGCAGTGTACGAACAGATTGTAACGACGCTGTTGGACAAGGCCAAGGATCTAGAAGTACTCGTATACGCTGTACCTGGCCATCCTATAGTGGCTGAGAAAACAGTGCAATTACTCTTACAACGCGGACCCTACCACGATTGTCAAATCATCGTTGGGGCGGGTCAAAGCTTTATTGATCCCTTACTTAGTCGGTTGCGTGTCGACCCTGTGGAGGGGTTCGCACTGTTAGACGCACTAGCCTTCAGCGTGAAAGATATTCAACCAGAATGCCATATGATACTGACACAAGTGTATGACGCTATGGTGGCTTCCGAGGTGAAGCTGACGTTAATGGAGATTTTCCCAGATGAATATGAAGTCACGATTGCCACAGCCGTAGGGTCGGCACAGGAGGTTGTACAGACGGTGCCATTATACGCATTAGATCGTGTAACGGAAATGAACAACCTCACAGCAGTGTATGTACCACCAACAGATGAGGAGCGCATCCTTAACCGCCGCTATGAAAAATCTAGAGACATCTTTCGTACACTAAGAGGACCGGATGGATGCCCTTGGGACAAGAAACAGACGCACCAAAGTCTGAAAAAGTACATGCTTGAAGAAGCCCAAGAGGTGGTAGAGGCGATTGAGGAAGATGATGTCGATCATCTCATAGAAGAACTGGGTGATGTGCTATTACAAGTGTTCCTACATGCACAGATTGGGGAGGACGAGGGGTTATTCACCATGGAAGACGTGATACAGTCATTGAACGACAAGATGATTCGACGTCATCCTCATGTGTTTGGAGATTCCTCCGTGGATCAGGTGCAGGACGTGATCGATCAATGGGAAAATATCAAGGTACAAGAAAAACAAAAAAACGGGAGCACTGAGGAAAAAAAATAATATTTTTTCTTCATAAAGAAGGATTTCCTCAGTCAGTCACGAATAAGTTGGGTAGATTGAAAGGGAGGTATAGACTTATGAACAAAACTGAGTTAGTGTCTAACATTGCTGAAAAAAGCGGTCTAACAAAAAAGGACGTTGAAACTGTCGTGAACGGTTTATTAGATGAAATTACGGGCGCACTTTCTTCCGGTGATAAAGTGCAGTTTGTTGGGTTCGGTACGTTTGAAACTCGCAAACGCGCAAGCCGCTCTGGACGTAACCCACAAACGGGTAAAGAGATCCAAATTCCAGAGACGACTGTTCCAGCATTCAAAGCTGGTAACAAGCTTAAAGAAGCTGTAAAATAATGCGCTTAGATAAGTTTCTAAAGGTGTCTAGACTGATTAAACGCCGTACATTGGCCAAAGAAGTATGTGAAAAAGGCCGAGTATGGATTAACGGGAATCAAGCTAAAGCGAGTAGTACGGTCCAGGTAGGGGACACGTTACAGATTCGTTTTGGACACAAACTTGTTTCTGTTCAGGTCGACAACCTTAGAGAAACGAGTAAAAAGGATGAAGCGGGATCCATGTATACCCTAAAGTCGGAAGAACCGCTGGATTCGGAGAAATGAGTCCTTAATGACCTCTTAAGTGGGCAAAGTTGCCTTGCCATACTTAAGAGGTTTTTTAATGCTTTTACACCAAATTTAGTTCTAAACCCCTATCCTGTCCCATAATTTATACTAGAAGGAGGGGACAGGTATGGACCATAATCGGTACGGCCATATAGAAAGTAATAGTCATGAGATAAAGATGAATAATAGGAAGTCTATGGACATCTCAGGTGTCATCAATGTTGAAAGTTTTGACAACGAAGAATTCTTACTCGAAACGGAGTGCGGATTTCTAGCGATACGTGGTCAGAACCTGCACATGAAAAACTTAAACGTTGAGAATGGGCTGGTATCTATAGAAGGCACGATCGCGGATATGGCTTACGTCGATCACACTTCAAGCGGGGATAAAGCTAAAGGCCTCTTTAGCAAGTTATTTAAATGAGTTTAACGATACAAGCTCTGACCATGCTTCATATGGTTGGGGCTGGTCTTTATCTCGGTGCCTCCCACGATACGTATGCCCGTTTAAGACTGAAAAAAAACCAATGGCTCACTTTTGTTCAAGACTTTCTATTCTGGCTGCTGAACGGGCTCTTTATCTTTTTGTGGCTTCAGTGGGTGAACGAAGGGGTCGTGAGAGTTTACATCTTTTTATCTCTCCTCTGTGGTTACGCCATGTATCGAGCTTTATTTCAAAACTTGTACAGACGTACCCTAGATACGATTATCCGCATCGTCGCCTGGTCTTATCATACCGTGATTAAAGTGACGGACATATTACTGATAAAACCCATGGTTTATCTATATAAAATGATTATTGCGCTCATCGTTATGGTCATGACCTTACTTTTACGTATCGGTCAGTTTGGGTTACGTTTTTTAGGCGTGTTATGGCGTCCTTTGGGGCGTTTGATAAGCAGACTGAGGAACGCCATCGCAACGAGGTTTAAACGGTGGCTCGCTCATAAAATAAAGAAAAAAGAAGTAAAAAAGGGACCTCATACACAACAGCAAAATAAAAAAGAAGGTTTTTTTATAAGGATGTTGAATAGGTTGTTAAACAAATTCCAGAAGTAAGGATGATCCAAGATGCAACCTTTTCAACACCCGCCTTTACAACATACTCAGAGAGCGCAACAACAAGTTCGAGAAGGACTCGCAGAAGAGGAGCGCCAAGCAAGAAAACGTAAAAAGCGCTTTAAAATACTTGGTGTCGGTTTAGTTGTATTTATGATTTGGGCAGGTACAAAATGGACGGCACAGACAGAAGAGATCGTCAAACGGCAGGAAGAGCTTGAAATGGTTCAAGCACAGGTGGACCAAGCGGAAGAAGAACAGATGGAGCTTGTGTACCAGGTGCGCAGATTGCATGACAAAGACTATATTGCTGAGATTGCACGTAGCCAACTTTTCCTTTCACGACCAGGAGAAATGATATTTGTACCCGGGGAGTAAAAACTGGAAGTGGATTTCGTTGCACACCATGACAAACTTCGGGTATAATCTGAAGTAGAGAGGTTTATTTTTATTTAGTTTTTAAGGAGGATCATTTCGTAAATGTCAATCGAAGTAGGCAGCAAGTTAGAAGGAAAGGTTACAGGGATTACTCACTTTGGTGCATTCGTTGAGCTGCCCGAAGGAGTTACAGGTCTTGTCCACATCAGTGAAATTGCAGATAACTATGTGAAGGATGTCAACGAATTTTTAAAGATCAACGATAAGGTCACAGTGAAAGTGATCAACGTTGAAAAAGATGGTAAGATTGGACTATCTATCAGAAAGGCACAAGATCGCCCTGCGCGTGAAAACAAGCCTTCCAAGTCTGCGAAGCCTCACCATTCCGGTGACTCTGACCGTCCACGTTCTCGTCGTCGTTCAGCGAGTTTTGAGGACCTCATGAACCGATTTCAAAAAGATAGCGAAGATCGCTTGACGACATTAAAAAAACAGGATTCCAAACGAGGAGGTCGAGGTGGCCGTCGAAGCTAATTGCCATTTATATCATGTCAATGACATAAAACACAAAGCATGAAATGTTTAAATATAGATCTATAAGAAGGCACTGAAACTTTCAGTGTCTTTTTTATATATCGTGACAAGTTCCCCCACTAACGAAGACTAATAGTGCAAATGCAGCACTGATTTTAGCTGAACAATTGGAATTATGTCGCACACTTTTTTGTGAGGTGCTGCTTATTTTGACAAATTCTTAGGAGCCTCCTCGTTATAATGGTACCACCAAAACGAAGAAACCAGGTGGTGTTCATATGTTTCGGAAAGTTGAAGAACGAGTCATCCATCCATTCTTTGAACGAACCTTCAAACATGAAGCTATAACCAGGTGGGTTCAGAATAGCATTGATACAATCGTTCATCGTTGGGGACTATTATTGGTTTTGTTAGGGTTTTTGCTTGGAAGAGCGGTGATTGTTGGGGAATTGGCTCCTTTTGTCATACCGTTTATGGCCGTTTTGTACCACGTCCGAAAAGACCGCATGATGTTGGTCGGTTTTGCCGCTCTCTCCGGCGCCATGAGTCATGAATTAGGAACACCGTACACATTATTGACCGGTATACTACTTTTCCTCCTTGTACAACGTCTATTAGAGGTATGGGGGAAGGGAGAACTGACCTATACCCCATTTGCCGTGTTTAGTGTCGTTTGGTTGTCTAATATCGGAGCGGCACTGTTAACAGAGTGGACAGGCTATAGGCTGTTTATGGGGACGATTGAAGCCGGTCTAGCACTGGTGCTCACGCTCATCTTTGTGCAAAGCATCCCACTCATGACAACGAATAAACGAACGCAACCGTTGAAGAATGAAGAGATCGTTTGTGTGGTCATACTACTAGCATCAGTCATGACGGGCACAGTAGGCTGGATGATGTTTGGACTATCACTTGAACACATTTTGTCACGGTACGCCGTGTTGGTTTTCGCCATGGCCGCAGGAGGTGCCATCGGTGCTACCGTTGGTGTTGTCACGGGTATTATTTTAAGTCTTGCTAATACTGAAGCGTTACTGCAAATGAGCTTACTCGCTTTTAGCGGTCTGTTAGGTGGTTTATTAAAAGACGGTAAAAAGATCGGTGTGGCCATCGGTTTACTCGTGGGAACATTATTAATTGGCCTCTATACTGGAGAAGGTGTGTTGCTCAGTACCGTACACGAATCTCTGTTTGCCATCGCGCTTTTCTTCCTGACACCCAAGTCCGTATTTCAAAGACTATCGACCTATATACCCGGCACGGTTGAATATAGTAACGTACAACAAGATTATGCAAGAAGAATCAGAGATATTACTGCTGTTAAGGTGAATCAATTCTCACAAGTCTTCGGTCAGCTTGCGCACAGCTTTACAGCTAACCCGCAGGTGGTAGAAGAGGATCAGGAACGAACAGTCGATCTATTTCTTAGTAAGATAACGGAGAAAACGTGTCAGTCGTGTTTTAAAAAGGAGCAATGCTGGGAGCGTAAATTTGACGAGACGTACGGTTATATGAAGGAAATGTATGAAAACATGTATAGCTTTGGAGAAGTGAAACAACCCCTCAAGGTTAACTTTAGCAAGCATTGTATCAAGTCCGATAAAGTGGCAAGCGCCATGGAAGATGAATTTGAACAGTTCCGCTCACAGCTTTTATACAAACAAAAAATGGCAGAGAGTCGTAGAATTGTAGCTGACCAATTGTCAGGGGTCTCTCAGGTCATGACAGATTTTGCCCGTGAGATTCAGAAAGAAGGGGAAAGTCACCAAGTGCAGGAACAACAGATTTTAGATGCCTTTGACGACCTTGGGCTATCCGTACGTTATGTTGATATCCTCTCCCTAGAAGAAGGCAATGTCTTAATTGAAATCAGTCAGCCTCAATGTGACGGACGGGATGAATGTGCCAAAATCGTTGCACCATTACTATCTGAAATTGTGGGAGAAACGATCACAGTGGCTAAAAAGGAATGTGCATTCTTTAATGATGGCTACTGTAAAATGACTTTGGAATCGGCCAAATCTTTTCGGGTAGAAACAGGGATCGCCAGTGCGGCCAAAGGAGGAGGTTATGTGTCCGGAGATAACCTGAATACCATGGAAGTGGGTAATGGTAAGTATGCGCTCGCGATATCGGACGGTATGGGCAATGGAGAAAGAGCGCACCAAGAAAGCTTAGAAACACTGTCCTTACTACAACAAATACTACAATCAGGTATTGAAGAAACGGTAGCCATCAAATCGATCAACTCCGTGCTGTCCTTACGTTCATCAGATGAAATATTCTCGACGTTAGATTTAGCGATGATTGACTTACAAAACGCTAAAACAAAATTTCTGAAAATAGGGTCTACTCCGAGCTTTGTAAAAAGAGGAGACCAGGTGTTAACCGTGTCCGCCCACAATCTACCAATGGGGATTTTGCAGGATATCGATGTGGATGTGGTCAGTGAGCAGCTAAAAGCTGAGGATCTCCTAATCATGGTGACGGATGGTATTTATGATGCCCCCAGAACGATAGAAAATAAAGAAGTGTGGATGAAGCGTTTGATATCTGAAATAGAAACGACAGACCCACAAGCTGTAGCAGATTTATTACTAGAAAAAGTGGTCAGGTTACACCACGGTCACATCATAGATGATATGACGGTCGTTGTGGCGAAAGTGGAGCGAAACCTACCAGAATGGTCTTCCATTTCACCGATCGGTATTCCAAGGCTTAAAACTAACCATAATCGTATATCTTAATAGCCGCGATGGTCATCCATGTATGGGGAAGGCCAAACTAGTATGAAATCCTCCTCACTGGTCAACACTGCTACTAGATTGTGAGACCAGGAGGGTGTTCAATGAATAAAGGAAAACTGAAGCAGATTTTACTGTTAACGGACGGATGCTCTAACGTTGGCAGTGATCCCGTGGCGGTGGCAAACATGGCAGCTGAGTACGGTATTACAGTTAATGTGATCGGCATTGTGGATGATGATAGTTTTGGTGAACAAGGGATACAAGAAATCAAAGAAATTGCATTAGCGGGTAAAGGTGTACACCAGATGGCACATAGCAAGCATTTACCACGGACTGTACAGATGGTGACGAGAAAAGCGATGACACAAACGATTCATCAAGTAGTGAATAAAGAACTACAGCACATCCTAGGACAAGAAGATGTCCAATCTTTACCGCCTCAGAAGAGAGGGCAGGTCGTCGAAGTTGTTGAAGACCTAGGTGAGACGATGGCCGTCGATGTGCTCGTACTCGTAGATGTGAGTGCCTCAATGGCGCACAAGCTACCAGCTGTTAAGCAGTCTTTACGAGATTTGAGCTTGTCGATGCAAGCGAGAGTTGGAGATCATCGTTTCTCACTGTGGACCTACCCGTGTACTGGCAAGCAACCGAATGCGTATAAGCATATGGACTGGTCAGATGATTTTCACAGCATCGAAAAGACATTGGCGCGTATATCACCACAGGGAACGACCCCTACTGGACCAGCTCTGGAGGAAGCGATTCGCTATTTCACGGGCAAAGACATAGGTGGAAGCGAGGAAGAAGGGGTTTTCCGTGACTACGTCTATTAAACAAGTAAAACCAACCCTGATCCGTGGCAAATGGACGGGACATGAGTACCATGTCCAACGAGAGCTGGGGGAGGGGGCCACTGGGACTGTATATTTAGTGACTCATCAAGGTAGACAGCTCGCCCTTAAAGTAGGAGATGATGCCTATGCCATGATGTCTGAAGTGAACGTACTTAAGCAGTTTCAGAAGGCTCGAGGAGGTATCCTTGGGCCTTCATTAGTGGATGTTGATGATTGGATAGATGACGGGCATGTTCGCCCCTTCTATACGATGAATGTCATAGCAGGTTCGGAGTTACAAACCTTTATTCGTCGTCGTGGCCGGATTTGGGTCCCAGTGTTAATGGTACAATTACTAGGTTTTTTGGAAGAATTGCACCAAAGCGGCTGGGTTTTTGGGGATCTCAAGCCTGATAATCTCAGAGTGACGAACGAGCCCCCGCGTATGGCCTGGTTCGACCCAGGGGGTATGACTAAAATGGGGCGATCTATAAAAGAGTATACAGAATGGTATGATCGGGGTTTCTGGGGCATGGGAAGTAGAAGAGCAGAACCCCGTTACGACTTGTTTAGTGTGGCCATGATATGCCTTCAATTATACGGCCTGACGCATATCCAACGGTCAGACCAAACGAAGGCTACATTGAAAAGCCAGATCATGTCACATTCCGCCTTGCACCCTTATCAATCAGTTGTTTGGCAAGCGATGAACGGGGACTTTCAGTCAGCGAAACAGATGAAACAAGCCTTAGTGCAAGCGTGGCAGAAAAAACCTACGGACAAGCGTCATCATAACACTATGAAGGATAACGCTTCCGCTACTGACCCCAAACATCAAAAACATAATGGATTCGTCAATAAGCTTTTATCTTTTTTATTGTTTTCCTCTTTCTTGATCTTCCTACTTGCTCTATACTTAGTTTCACAGGTATTTATCTAGATTAAAATTGTACTCAATCTCCCTGGGTCAATGGTTTGTGGATGGGAAAGGACGGACAGATAGTATGGAGCAAAACATGAGGCGCTATATACGAGACCATCAATTGATTCATGCTCAAGATCGTGTGTTGATAGGAGTCTCAGGCGGTCCTGACTCCATGGCTTTACTCCATGCACTTTGTCAGCTTCAGCGCCAGTTACATATTAAGGTTTTTGCTATACATGTTCATCATCATTTAAGAGAAGAAGAAGCAGACAACGATTCAACCTATGTACAACACAGGTGTCGTGAGTGGGGAGTTCCCTGTAAAGTCATATCTGTCAATGTTCATGCGTATGCTGAACAACACAAGGTCAGTAAACAAGTGGCGGCTAGAGAGTGCCGTTACCAAGCTTTTTATCGAGTGGCCGAGGAGTGGGAGTGTAATAAGATTGCAGTGGCCCATCACGCTGATGACCAGGTAGAGACAGTCACTATGCGTCTGATACGTGGGACTGGGCTCAGTGGATTGACTGGCATACCATTACGGCGGGAAGTGGAAGGTACTAATCTTACAATTGTGAGGCCGTTACTATCCGTTAAGCGTATGGAGATAGAGGACTATTGTCTGAAACATGATATATCGCCACGTCATGACTCCAGTAATGATTCGGACGCCTATACGCGCAACTATATCAGGCATCATGTGACTCCGGCGATGAAAGAGCTCAATCCAGACATCCATTCCACTATCTCTGAAATGGTTGACACGATCTTAGAGGAAGATCGTTATATGTCGGTTGAAGCAGAAAAGCACATCTCCGATATTTTAATATCGGTTGATGAACGGGAAGCCCGGATCTATCTTGTACCACTGCAACGTTTGCCTCTTGCTTTACAAAGGAGAGTGATTTTACTAATATTAAATTGTCTGTCTGAAAGATGGCGTTTCTCATCCCAAAATTGGGGAAAAGTACATATAGATCAAATCTTACACGTGACAAAGAAGACGGAAGGAAGTCAGCAACTTCATTTGCCAGGTCCATGGACCTTTGAACGAGAGTACGAGTGGTTGAAGGTCTCAAAGCATGCGGACCAATCTATTAGCGGCAAAAGGACAGGGCACACTTCAGACATGCTCGCCTCCTTAGTAGAAGAGGGGAGTGTCAGTTGGCATGTCGCTAACACGACCTATATGATCACAGTAAAATCGGTCCAACAGCAGAGCGATCGATCGGCCATTCACCAGACCAATCCCGTCTCAAAACGAGATGAAGGTGGTGTACAGTATAAAGTACAATTTGACAAACAACATATCGAAGGGCGATTAGCTGTCAGGACACGAAGGTCGGGAGACAAGATACAACCGTTAGGTATGAAGGGGCATAAGAAAGTAAAAGATATTTTTATTGATAGTAAAATTCCAGTCTCCCAAAGAGACAAGTGGCCCATCATTGTTGACCAAGCAGGTATCCTCTGGATTCCTGGACTTAAAGTTGCTGAACGCGGCCGTTGCAGGTCGCAATCAAAGGATGTCATTGAAGTCACAGTGGAAAAACTAAGGGAGGGTCAAAACTTTGATTAACGACATGCAAGACGTGCTTATTTCTGAAGAAGAATTACAGAACAAGATCAGGGAACTTGCTCAAGAGCTATCTGAGGAATACAATGGGAGATATCCATTAGCCGTATGTGTGCTAAAAGGGGCAGCACTATTTATGTCCGATTTAGTCAAGCGAATGGACATCCACCTCGAAATGGACTTTATGGATGTATCGAGCTATGGGAACTCCACACGCTCATCAGGTGAAGTGAAGATTGTCAAAGACCTTAATACTTCCGTTGAAGGTAGAGACGTTCTTATCGTGGAGGATATTATAGATAGTGGATTAACACTAAAATACCTTGTGGAGCTCTTACACTACCGCAAAGCAAGATCTGTCAAAATTGTGACATTGTTAGATAAACCGCATAACCGCACCGTCGACCTAAGCCCTGATCTCGCGGGTTTCGTTGTACCCGATGAATTCGTTGTAGGATACGGGCTCGACTATGCTGAGAAATATCGTAATTTACCTTACATCGGTATACTTAAACCTGAGGTATACCAAGGCGAATAAACTTGAGAGGCTGTTTTGGGATATGCTACAATATAAAATAGTTCTTTTTTACTCGCGAGAGGAGGTTGGGGATGAATCGGTTTTTTAGAAATACTGCATTCTATCTACTTATATTCCTAGTAACGGTCGGAATTGTAAACTTTATTGCACAATCAGGAGAAGAATCCCCTGAAATCGAATACACAGAATTTGTTGAAAGTTTACAAGAGGACCAAATTGAATCGTTAAATATCCAAGCTGCTAGGGGCGTTTGGTACATAGAAGGTGAATATGTCAATCCAGACGATTTAGATTCAGAGACAGACACATTTTTCACATATGCGCCTAACCCATCGGAAGATTTTCTACAGCTTGTTGAAGAATCCACGGCGGATATAACGTATATTGAAGCAAAAGGGGACCCCATCTGGCTCACTTTCTTCACCACGTTAATTCCGTTCTTATTAATCTTTATATTGTTTTTCTTCTTGATGAGCCAAGCGCAAGGTGGCGGCAATAAAGTTATGAATTTTGGCAAGAGTAAAGCCAAAATGTATAACGAAGAGAAGAAAAAGGTCACATTCAAAGATGTGGCTGGTGCAGACGAGGAAAAACAAGAACTCGTTGAAGTGGTTGACTTCTTGAAAGACCCGCGTAAATTTAATGCTGTCGGGGCACGCATACCAAAGGGTGTGCTACTCGTTGGACCTCCAGGTACAGGTAAGACTTTGCTCGGCCGTGCCGTAGCCGGGGAGGCGGGCGTACCGTTCTTCAGCATATCTGGTTCTGACTTCGTTGAAATGTTTGTTGGGGTAGGGGCGTCACGTGTACGTGACTTATTCGAAAACGCCAAGAAGAATGCCCCATGTATCATCTTTATCGATGAGATTGATGCCGTCGGTCGTCAACGTGGCGCAGGCCTTGGTGGCGGGCATGATGAGAGAGAGCAAACACTAAACCAACTCCTCGTTGAGATGGATGGATTCGGGGCCAATGAAGGGATTATCATCATGGCAGCCACGAACCGTCCTGATGTATTAGACCCTGCATTGCTACGTCCAGGACGTTTCGACCGTCAAATTACGGTTGACCGCCCAGATGTACGAGGGCGTGAAGAAGTCCTTGCCGTACACGCTAAAAACAAGCCACTTGCTGATGATGTTGATCTTGAAATCGTCGCGAGAAGAACACCTGGCTTCTCAGGTGCTGACTTAGAAAACCTTTTAAATGAAGCGGCACTCTTAGCAGCGAGAAGAGATAAAAAAGAGATCGGTATGAAAGATGTTGATGACGCCATCGACCGCGTACTAGCTGGTACTGAAAAGCGCAGTCGTCGTGTACCAGAAAAGGAACGTAAAATTGTGGCCTATCACGAATCGGGTCATACGGTAGCAGGTTACTTTTTACCTAATGCTGATCTCGTTCACAAGGTTACTATTGTTCCTCGAGGTCAAGCGGGTGGATACATGATTCCTATACCGAAAGAAGAGCGCTTCT
Source organism: Caldalkalibacillus salinus (assembly GCF_016745835.1). Classification (NCBI taxonomy): domain Bacteria; kingdom Bacillati; phylum Bacillota; class Bacilli; order Caryophanales; family Bacillaceae; genus Caldalkalibacillus; species Caldalkalibacillus salinus. Next base: position 49,216 of record NZ_JAERVL010000033.1, read on the forward strand.
TACTTACAGAGCCAGAGCTTAAGGATCGTATCGCAGGTCTACTAGCTGGTCGAGTGGCAGAAGAAATTATCTTCGGTGAAGTGAGTATTGGTGCGAGTGATGACTTCCGCAAAGCAACTGGTTTTGCTAGACGCATGGTTATGGAGTGGGGTATGAGTAAGCTAGGCCCACTACAATTCGGTGAACATCAAGGGCAGGTTTTCCTTGGCCGAGACATCGGACATGAGCGCAACTACAGTGAAGCCATTGCCCATGAAATTGACCAAGAAGTACGTAAAATTGTTCAAGAACAATATGCTCGTGCCAAAGAATTGCTGACGAAGTACAAAGATAAATTAGAACTGGTTGCACAGACATTACTTGATATCGAAACATTGTCTGCAGATCAGATCAAAGATCTTCTAGAAGAGGGCAAATTAACTCAAACGCCACAGAAGAGCACAAACAACGATCAAAGCAACGACGTAAAGGTACAAATTAACGCTAAAGAGGACGATAAGTACGTGCCAACTGAAAAAGATAACGATGACAAAGCCCCTGAGTCTAACGACGACGAGTCAAACACTGACGATAAGAAAAAAGGGGACGAATAAGGAAATTGTGATAAAATGGGAGGAGAGCGGTATACGCTCTCCTTTCGTTATGTTTAAGCTTGTGAATAACCTCACTAGGAGGGGAACACATGTATATTCCAAGGTATGCATTACCTAGACCAGATCGCCTTCATGATCATTCCATTATACATACGGATTGTCTCGTGATAGGCTCAGGCATAGCCGGCCTATATAGCGCCATTGCAGCGAGTGAACATATGAACGTCATGCTCATGACCAAAGACACATTGCGAGCCAGTAATACACAGTATGCACAGGGTGGTATTGCCGCTGTGCTAGCTGAGGACGATTCACCTTCACAGCACAAAGCGGATACCATCATGGCTGGTGCCGGTCTATGTGACGAAGACATCGTTGATCTACTAGTGAGAGAGAGTCCGCGCATGATCGATCAGTTGATGTCTTACGGCGTTTTATTCGACCAACAGCATGGACGATTAGCTTTAACCAAAGAAGGGGCTCATACGCATCGTCGTATATTACATTGTAATGGGGATGCCACAGGAGCCGAAATTGTGAGAGGATTAACTGAAACGATTCAGAATAATGAACGTATAACCATACATGAGCACACTTACGCCATAGATTTACTGACGCAAGGTCATCGTTGTTATGGTGTCATAGCCCAAGAAAAGACAGGGAGAGACATCGTTGTTTTAGCACAATCCGTCGTCTTGGCTACCGGGGGTATAGGACAATTGTACTCATATACGACTAACCCTTTTATCGCCACAGGTGATGGGATAGGCATGGCTTTGAGAGCGGGAGCGGAACTGCAAGATATGGAATTTATACAATTCCACCCCACCGTATTTAAAAATAAACAAGGACAAGGCTTTCTCATATCTGAGGCGTTGAGAGGAGAAGGGGCAGTACTGCGAAATATTCGCGGAGAACGTTTTATGCCTCAGTACCACGATTTGGCTGAATTAGCACCACGAGATGTGGTCTCTCGCGCTATTTTCAATGAAATGATGGCTACAGAACAACCTTCAGTTTATTTAGATATTACTCAACATACTGAGGCATGGCTATCTCAACGCTTCCCGACCATTAATGCCGTTTGTCGCGAGCATGGTATCAACATGGCCAAGAATTTAGTCCCTGTCGCTCCAGCTGCGCACTATGCGATGGGTGGGGTCAAAACAAACCGTCATGGAGAGACGAATATAGACGGCCTATATGCTTGTGGAGAAACGGCTTGTACGGGCCTTCATGGTGCTAACCGTTTAGCATCAAATTCCTTATCAGAGTCAGTTGTGATGGCCGATAGAATTGTAAAAAAAATAGTCGAAAAGAATGACACACAAGTCGGAAGTCCTCCTCATTTGGAGACGCTCTTATATGGCGCAGATAGTGCTAAAATATATGCTTCATCGGATAACAAATTCAGATCAGATAAAATACAAAACATCCGTCACACCCTCCAGACGTTAATGACGTCTCATGTGGGAGTGGAACGACAAGCGAGCGAATTGCAAGAAATGCGCACCCACATAGAAGCCTCCATGCACGACGTGTACCAACACCTCGATAGCAGGGTTGAAAGGCGTGAAGAATCAAGCCAGCAGATCATAGAGCTCACAAACCTCCTATCCTGTGCGCTTTTGTGTACAGTGAGTGCTCAGTCACGTGAAGAAAGCAGGGGCGGACACTATCGTCGTGACTTCCCTCATACAAGAGAAGAGTGGCGAACACACCTGATATACCAAAGAGATGAACACGGTTATTTAAAGGGGAGACGAAAAAATGTATCTTCAAAAATGGAAAAAACATATTAATCAATGGTTGGAAGAGGATTTACGTCATGGTGACTTAACAGCCCCGTTGTTTGAAGGGAAAGAAGAAAAGGCATGGATACGAGTCAAAAAGCCAGGCATCATAGCAGGTCTTCCTATAGCGCGTATGGTCTTCGGTGAATTGTCTCCTGAGATCAAATATATAGCGCATGCCCACGATGGGCAATATGTCCAACCAGGCGATGTGATAGCAGAGCTTGAAGGTCCTATAGCGGATATACTCGCCGGTGAACGATTGGCGCTCAATTTACTCCAGCGGCTTTCAGGCATTGCCACGATGACGCGTGACTACGTTGAACAGACTGAAGGGTCAGACTGTAGAATCATCGATACACGCAAAACCACACCAGGACTGAGGGAGCTGGAAAAATACGCGGTCACAATCGGTGGTGGACATAACCATCGCTTTGGCCTGTTTGACCTGGCCATGCTTAAGGATAACCATATTAAAGCTGCAGGGAGTATCACTGAAGCCGTGCGTCGACTGCGCCTTCACTTACCTCATTCGGCCAAAATTGAAGTAGAAGTGGAAACCTTAGATCAAGTCCACGAAGCCCTTGAGGCAGAGGTTGATATTGTCATGCTCGATAATATGACGGTGAAACAAATGAAAGAGGCTGTGCACATCATAAATGGGCAAGCCTTAGTGGAAGCCTCTGGGGGTATATCACTTGACGACGTTCGCCCGATTGCGGAAACTGGTGTAGATGTGATTTCTGTGGGAGCATTGACTCACTCTGTCCAAGCACTCGATATCAGTTTAGATGTCAAAGTGATGAAACAGAAACCACATCAGTTCCAGGGGAAGGAGTCTTCAACATGATCTTCGTTATAGATGTAGGAAACACCAATATCGTTCTTGGGGTGTATCAAGACGATGAGTTACTCTATCACTGGCGTTTAACCACAAGTAAGAAACAAACAGAAGATGAATACGGCACCATGATCAAAGGGTTATTAAGAGAAGAGGGCATATCACCGGAGGATATCACGGGTATTATTATTTCATCCGTCGTTCCTCCTTCGATGACCATGCTTGAACGCATGTGTGTTAAGTATTTTAAGCAAGAGCCTCTTATCGTTGGTCCCGGTATTAAAACCGGGTTATCTATTCATTATGACAATCCACGTGAAGTTGGGGCCGACCGTATTGTTAATGCGGTTGGGGCGTTAGAGACGTACGAACCGCCACTGATCATCGTAGATTCAGGAACAGCGACAACCTTTTGTTATATTGATGGGCAAGGTCATTATCACGGTGGCGCCATCGCACCGGGAATGCAAATTTCTATGGAGGCCCTTTACCATTACGCGTCCAAATTACCAAGAATTGAATATCGATTACCAAAGCAAGTCATTGGGAAAAATACAGAGACTGCCATGCAATCTGGGGCGGTCAACGGTTATATAGGGTTAGTAGACGGTTTGATCGCCAAAATGGTCAAAGAAGTTAAAACAGAACCAACGGTTTTGGCTACGGGGGGGCTAGCCCAAATTATTGCCGACGAATCAGAATATATTGAGCACTATGAACCATTCTTAACGTTAAAAGGCTTATATACCATATACAAGAAAAATAGACATGAATAACGGTCCGTTTTCATACAAGGAGGTCACAACATGAGTTCACAAGAACAAGAAAATCACATTCAGAGACAAGATCAAGACTACATGGTACGCGCTTTAGTCCTTGAGGGCAAAGTGCGTGTGTATGCGATACGTTCAACCCAGACGGTACAGGAAGCACAAGAAAGACATCAAACTTGGCCGACGGTAACCGCTGCTCTTGGGCGAACATTATCCGTAGGTGCGATGATGGGCGCCATGATGAAAGGGGAAGACAAGCTTACCATTCAAGTACGAGGTAACGGACCGATCGGGAAGATCATGGTTGACGCGAACAGCAAAGGACAAGTCAGAGGCTATGTCGATAACCCGCAAGTCCATCTACCTAAAAATGAACAAGGAAAGTTAGATGTAGGAGGAGCCGTGGGTCCCGAAGGTGCGATTTACGTCAATAAAGATTTAGGTATGCGTGAACCTTACCAAGGTCACTCAAAGCTCATTAGTGGGGAAATCGGTGAGGACTTCACCGTTTACTTTGCCCAGTCAGAACAAACGCCTTCCTCTGTCGGTGTGGGTGTCATCGTCAATCCAGACAATAGCGTGAAGGCCAGTGGCGGTTTTATTATTCAACTGATGCCAGGCGTTCCTGACGATTTTATCAATCAATTGGAAAACCAACTAAAAGCTATACCACCTGTGTCTCAGCTTGTAAATGAAGGTCTGACGCCAGAAGAAATGATTAAACGTGTCTTTGTATTGGATGAGGTAAAATGGTTAGATACGGTACCCGTTTCATATTCTTGCCACTGTTCATATGAACGTGTATCTCAAACGCTTATCAGCCTTGGCAAGGAGGAACTAGAAAACCTACTACAAGAAGAAGGAAAGGCAGAAGTCAATTGTCATTTCTGTAATTCAACATATAACTTTGAACGTGAGGACCTCGAACAATTAATCCAAGAAATTGAGAGACAAAAGTAACATGAAGAGGTAGGTGCCTTACATGAAGAAAATAAAGGTGCTATGGGGGATCATTTTTGTCCTGATTTTACTCCAGGTGGTCACCATAGGATATATCTTTAATGATGCGACTGTAGAACCAACACATGCTTCTAAAGATATCGTTGCAGACATCAACGGTGAGACCATCACGATGGATGAACTAACGGAGCGTTTACTGCATGATTATGGTCCAACCGTGCTGGCCGAAATGATTGATCGTAAACTTGTCTTTTCTGAAGCCGAACGTGTGGGGATGACCATATCTGATGAGGAGCTTGAAAGAGAAGTGACACATCTCAGGAGTGATTACAGCTCGGAAGAAGAGTTCTATGCAACGCTCCAAGAACAAGTAGGTATAGGCAGAGAAGAGCTTTATGAAGAAATCAAATACTATCTCCTTCTCGAGGAACTAGCCACGAACGATGTCGTTGTGACAGAGGAGGAGATGAGGGCGTATTACGAGGAAAATACGGATGCGTTTTATATCCCTACCCGCTTTCATTTACATCAGATCATTGTCCCTACTGAGCAAGAAGCAAAGACCGTCATTGAAGAAATTGAAGAAGGATCGAGCTTTGAGGCGGTTGCAGCTGAACGCTCGACCGACATGATTACCGCCTCTGATGGGGGGGATATGGGTATTGTTTCAGCGGATGCGTTTTATATCCCCTATGATATTGTCACAGTGGCAGAGGACATTGAACTAGAAACGCTGAGTAACCCTATTGCCGTTGATGACGGGTTTGCGATTATAAAAGTAAGTGAACGATATGAAGGGGGCCAACAGACCTTCGACGAGGTGAAAGGGGCGGTCAGAAGAGAGTTAGCCCTACAACAGATTGACGGCATTAACGTTTACCTGAAATCTTTGCGTGAATCAGCGGGTGTAAAAAAATTCTTAAAATAATGGGCGTGATGATTGACGTTCCATCCTTTTCATTGGTAAAATGTTAAAAAAGTATAAAACCAATAAATTTACTTGGTTTTTGGTAGGAGGTTCAATCATGAAAGTTGTTAACTCCATTACTGAATTAATCGGTCAAACCCCATTAGTAAAATTAAATCGTTTAGTTGGGGAGGAACATGCTGACGTTTATCTCAAACTAGAGTATTTTAACCCAGGTAGTAGCGTTAAAGATCGTATTGCTCTTTCTATGGTTGAAGAGGCTGAAAAGTCAGGGGATCTCAAACCTGGCATGACCATCGTCGAACCAACATCAGGGAACACAGGTATTGGTCTTGCTATGGTTGCCGCCGCGAAGGGCTACAAGACTAAGCTTGTCATGCCTGATACGATGAGTATAGAACGTCGCAGCCTGCTACGTGCTTACGGTGCAGAATTAGTACTTACGCCTGGCGCCAAAGGCATGAAAGGGGCTATTGCCAAAGCGAATGAACTTGTTGAAGGTCATGAGGATTATTACATGCCCCAACAGTTCCAAAACCCTGCTAACCCTAAAGTGCACCGTGAAACAACAGGGAAAGAGTTACTTGAGCAAGTGGGTGACCAACTAGACGCCTTTGTCTCCGGTATTGGGACTGGTGGGACCATCACAGGTGCAGGTGAAGTATTGAAGGATGCCTTCCCGAACCTACACCTCGTGGCTGTTGAACCTAAGGATTCCGCGATCTTATCTGGCGGAGAGCCCGGCCCACATAAAATTCAGGGCATCGGTGCAGGATTCGTGCCCGAGATACTAGATACGGACCTCTATGACGATGTTATTGCAGTTGCTAATGAAGAGGCGTTTGAAATGGCACGTCGCCTTGGTCGTGAAGAGGGTATCCTTGGAGGGATCTCTTCAGGCGCAGCCGTACACGCAGCTCTAGATGTAGCTAAAAAACTAGGCAAAGGGAAAAAAGTGGTCGCTGTTATCCCTAGTAATGGTGAACGTTACTTGAGCACGCCTTTATTTAAATTTGATGAAGAAGAAACTCAAGCTTAACATCCGCTTTAATAACAAGTTTGAAAGACTGTTTATCAGTATCAGACAATCATTTACAGTATAAATATAACATGCTTAAGAAGAGAGGCTGTTGACTTTGTCCAGCCTCTCTTTTCCATTTTCATAGCCAAACAGCTTGAACGGTAGCAAACGGAAGAGAAAAAAGGTAAAATAAGAGGGTAAATTAATGTACTGGAGTGTGTGGCTCGTAATGAATATTTCGGCACAAGACGTATTCACAAAACTAAAACCAACGCATCGATACATGCCCGTCATTCAAGCCTTTGACATGAGCCACGCTCATTGGATGGCACTTTACCGTACACTTACGCAGGGACGGCAATATCATGCGTTACTAGAGAGTGGTCGAACAGGCCGATATTCTATCATAGGCTATACACCCACTCATGTGTTAAAAGGAAAAGATGATAAACTTGATATACACACGCTTGACAAAGATGGTCAAGTGGTTCATAAACAGCAGCGAGAAGGAGATTTACTTCTTCAGCTCAAAAAATGGCTCGAAACCCGACAGGCGGTGCAATTAGAAGGACTCCCTGACTTCAAAGGGGGCTTACTCGGCTTTTTCAGCTACGATGTTGTCAGGCAAATAGAGTCCCTCCCTAACCAAAGTACAGATGATCTGGACATGCCGGACATGTACCTCATGGCTTTTGAACAATTAATGGTCTATGATCACCAAGCAGATCAACATTACGTTATACGTTATCAACCGGTCGTTAATCATACTGTAGCGGCTATCGAACAGTCCTTAAATCAAGGACACGAGTGGCTTTCGCAATGGATAAGCGAAATAAATCAAATACTTGAGACGATGGCCGAAAGCACAAGCGAGCCGAACAGTGAGAAACATGCCCAACACGCTACCGGGCAGCAGACATCAATACCGTTTCAGCGGGACATGCTGAACCTCGATGACATAAGGCAGAAGATAAAACCTTCTCTCGAAGAAGATGATTTTATTCAAGCGGTACAGAAGGTACAGTCTTACATTTCTACTGGTGACGTCTTTCAGGTTAACCTTTCAGTGAGGCAGTCTAGACCATTACAAACACAGCCCATAGACGTATACCAAGTGCTTCGGGAGATTAACCCTTCCCCGTACATGGGTTACTTGCATTTTCCTGAATGTCAGATTGTCAGTGGTTCACCAGAACAATTGATCAAGGTGAAAAACGGTGTGGTGAATACACGTCCCATTGCGGGGACACGCCCCAGGGGGCAGGATCGTCAGCATGATTTACACTTAGCCCAAGAACTGATCAATAACGAGAAAGAACGGGCTGAACATGTCATGCTTGTGGATCTGGAACGCAATGATATTGGCAAGATTTCTCGCTTTGGCACCGTAAATGTAGATGAATTTATGGTCATTGAAGCGTACTCTCATGTCATGCATATCGTCTCAAATGTGCAAGGCATGCTAGCCGAAGGGCATGACGCCGTAGATGTCATACGGGCGGTGTTTCCTGGAGGCACCATCACGGGGGCCCCGAAAGTAAGAACGATGGAAATCATAGAAGAATTAGAGCCTGTTAGAAGAGGCATCTACACTGGTTCGATTGGATGGATTGATTTTGATGGGGACATGGAGTTAAACATTGTCATTCGCACCATGCTCGCAAAGGAGGGGTATGCTCATGTCCAAGCAGGAGCAGGGATCGTTATTGATTCCGTGCCGGCCAATGAGTATCAGGAATCTCTCAAGAAAGCAGAAGTATTATGGAAGGCGTATGAACGAAGTATCCAGCACCAAGCTGAACGTGGGACAGAATCCCAACGGAAAACAGAAGGACAAAGCACGATAGAAGAGCAGAGCATCAGAATTTAAAAGAGCTAAGCGTGAAGTAGAGGAGGAGCAGAGCAATGATCGTGATGATTGATAACTATGATTCATTTACGTATAACTTAGTACAATATTTAGGGGAATTAGGGGAAGAGCTACAGGTTTACCGCAATGATAAAATCACCATTCAAGAATTAGAAAGTTTGGCCCCTGACTATATTATGATTTCCCCAGGACCTTGTACACCGGACGAAGCGGGGATGAGCCTAGACATTATACGTTACTTCGGAGGCAAAATCCCGATCTTCGGTGTGTGCTTAGGTCATCAAGCGATTGGCCAGGTCTTTGGTGGACATGTTATACAGGCGGAGCGTCTCATGCACGGTAAGACATCCGACATACAGCATGATCAGAGGACTGTCTTCAAAGACATTCCTGTCCCTTACCAAGCCACGCGCTACCATTCACTTATCATTGAAAAAGAAACCTTACCTGACTGTTTTGACATCAGTGCGTGGACGGCAGAAGGGGAAATTATGGGTATTCGTCATAAAACGTTACCGATTGAAGGGGTACAGTTCCACCCAGAGTCCATCATAACAGACTATGGAAAAAAACTGTTACAGAATTTCATAGACGTATACAGAAAACCACAGGCAGAATCAGTGGAGTTGTCATAGCATGTACCTTTATCTGAACAATGAACTCACAACAGAACAGGCAGCAAACATTTCCGTTTTAGACCACGGTTACCTGTATGGGGTCGGGCTCTTTGAAACGTTTCGCACGTATCAAGGGTGCCCCTTTTTATTAACGGAGCATTTGACTCGTCTTTCCCAAGCCTGTAAAGACATTGGTATTGAGTGGGAGGCTGATGAGCCAAAGCTAAGGCGGCAAATAAGCATCCTCTTAGAGCGAAACAATCTACAGGACGGCTACTTTCGCCTAAACGTGTCCGCCGGGCCGGCTCCGATCGGCCTGAGGACTGCTCCTTATACGGAAGAGACAGAGACCCTTCTTGTCAAAGCCCTTCCGCCCAAAGCGAAAGATAAAAGATGTCAGACCGTCTCCCTTCGTCGCAACACACCCGAAGGCTACCAACGGTTTAAATCACATCATTATTTGAACAATATACTAGCCAAACGCCAGGTCGCACCTGATGCAGAAGGCATCATGCTGACACACGATGGAAGTGTAGCTGAAGGAATTGTAAGTAATATTTTCTTTGTGAAAGACGGTGTCTTACACACCCCGCATGTACAAACGGGTATATTAAATGGCATTACCCGACAGTGGGTCCTACAAGCGGCACAAGACCTGGGTTTGAGGGTAGAAGAAGGGCACTATAGCCTCTCCTCTGCGCAAGCAAGCGAGGAAGTGTTTATCACTAACGCCATCCAGGAAATCTTACCTGTCTCGCAGTGGGATGAAGTGTCCTACTCATTAGACCGTCGAGTGACAACGTCTCTTCAGGAAGCATACCAGAGGCAGATAGAACAGAACATTAATTGATGTCTAACATAGAGAGATTGGTGCAACCGTTGAAAGTGATCAAGGTGAAGCTAGAAAGTATCATGAACAAACATGATTAGAACGCAAAATAAAGAGCATAATTAATAGAGTGAAAGTAGGTGGCAGCAATTGAGTAACCGTACGATTTATGCAGGAACTCACGCCTTAGATTTTGGACGAAAAACGTATGTCATGGGAATATTGAATGCAACGCCTGATTCTTTTTCAGACGGTGGCTCGTACAATCAAGTGGACCGTGCGATCGACCATGTGGCAGAGATGATAGAGCACGGTGCAGACATGATTGACATCGGTGGGGAGTCCACTCGCCCAGGGGCGGCATTTGTTCCTGCCGATGAGGAGCTATCTAGAGTTATTCCAGTGATAGAGGCGGTATCCTCTAGATTCTCTGTTCCTATTTCTATTGATACGTACAAAGCCGTTGTGGCCCAAGAAGCGTTAAACGCAGGCGCTCATATCATCAATGACGTGTGGGGAGCGAAACAAGACACGAATATGGCCAACGTGGCGGCCAAAAGTGGCGCGCCCATTATTCTTATGCACAATAGAACGAACCGGCAATACACTGATCTCATAGAAAATATCAAAGAGGATTTACTACAAAGCGCTTCCATAGCAAAAGAAGCAGGTGTGCAGGCGCACCAAATCATTCTAGACCCTGGCATTGGTTTTGCTAAAACGTGGGAAGACAACCTTGTTGTCATGAAACACTTAGACCGTCTCACTGACCTAGGGTACCCGATGCTTTTAGGGACCTCTAGAAAATCAATGATCGGACAAGTCCTAGATCTACCAACGGATGACAGAGTAGAAGGGACGATCGCGACAGCGTGTCTAGGTGTGCAACTCGGCTGTGACATCGTGCGAGTCCACGACGTCAAGGAAGTAGCCCGAGCTGTGAAAATGATGGATGCGATGTTAGGTAAAGAGGTTGGCGTCCATGGATAAAATCATGCTTAATGGCATGTCTTTTTACGGATATCATGGTGTCTTCCCAGAAGAGAACAAGTTAGGGCAACGATATAAAGTGGACCTTCAATTATATATTGATTTAAAACAGGCAGGTCAAACGGATGATCTGAGTCACTCTGTGAATTACGCTGAAGTTTACGAGGTGACCAAAAACATTGTAGAAGGGCCGCCATACCAACTGATCGAATCGGTGGCCGAAAAAATCGCTACAGAATGCCTCTCACAGTGGTTTAATGTTCAAGAAGTGGTCGTCACAGTTACCAAGCCTGATCCGCCTATAGCTGGACATTATGAAGCGGTGGCGGTTGAAATAGGGAGGAAAAGGCCATGATGGAAGGAGAAGGAACGCCTCTTTGGGAGACCTTTTACCTCTCGTTAGGCTCCAATATGGGTGATCGGGCTTCTTTTCTGAGTCAGGCCATGACGCAGCTCAACCAAATCGAACAACTGGAACTAACTAAAATGTCGGCAATCTATGAAACAGACCCTGTGGGTTATGAAAATCAAAGCCGTTTTCTAAACATGGTCGTTGCTGGACAGACCGCCCTTGAACCAGAAACACTACTGACGCATATTCAACGTATTGAGCGGTCACTCGGTCGGGAAAGGTTAGTACGGTGGGGGCCTAGAACCATTGATATTGACATCCTGTTGTATAATAGTATAAGTATGGATACACGACACCTTAAGATTCCACACCCTAGAATGAAGGAGCGCGCGTTTGTTGTCGTACCTTTAGCCGAAATTGCGCCAGATCTACAAGTACCAGGCACAACATACACGGCGGAAGCACTTTGCCATAAGGTGAAGGGAGAAGGTGTTCATATATGGAAGAGCAGGTCATAAGATGGGGGAAGCGCATCAGAGCGTTTCGCAAACTCAAAGGCTATACACAGGAAGATTTGGCCAAAGCTATTCATTTATCCGTATCTGTCATTGGGAGTGTTGAAAGAGGAACCAAAGTGCCATCTCCGCAACTTCTAGAAGAAATTGCGCGCGAGTTAGGCGTAACGATAAACGAATTAAAAGGAGAAGGGGTGAATGATAATGGCTAAAACATTAAAGATAGGCGATATAGAAATGAAGAACCAGGTCGTGCTAGCACCGATGGCGGGTGTGTGTAACCCTGCCTTTCGTTTAATTGCTAAAGAATTCGGAGCGGGTTTAGTCTGTGCCGAAATGATAAGTGATAAAGCGATTCTGCACGGTAATGAGAAAACGAAGAAAATGCTGTACGTGGACGAGAGAGAAAAACCATTATCCTTACAGATCTTTGGTGGCGATAAATCGTCGTTGGTCGAAGCGGCTAAAGTCGTTGACAATCAAACGAACGCTGATATTATCGATATCAATATGGGGTGCCCTGTACCGAAAATCACCAAGTGTGACGCAGGTGCAAAATGGTTACTAGATCCGAACAAAATTCATGAAATGGTTTCAGCAGTGGTGGAAGCTGTTCAGAAGCCAGTAACAGTAAAAATGAGAACGGGCTGGGATGAAGAGCACGTATATGCGATTGAGAACGCGAAAGCAATTGAAAGCGCAGGCGCAAAAGCGGTCTCTCTACACGGTAGAACGCGTGTTCAAATGTACGAAGGAACAGCGGATTGGAACATCATACGTGAGGTAAAACAAAGCGTGAATATCCCTGTTATCGGAAATGGGGACGTGGATTCTCCAGAGAAGGCGAAACGTATGCTGGACGAAACGGGTGTTGACGGTGTGATGATTGGCCGTGCCGCTTTAGGTAATCCGTGGATGCTTTACCGTACAGTACGCTATCTAGAGGATGGTTCGCTTGTGCCTAACCCAACCCCTCAAGAGAAAATCGATATCTGTATCTTGCATTTAGATCGTTTAACCGCCCTTAAGGGTGAAAAGGTCGCGGTCATGGAAATGAGAAAACATGCCGCTTGGTATCTCAAAGGGTTACGAGGTGCAGCGCCTATTCGTGAAAAGATCAACCATACCACAACGAGAGATGCACTTGTGGACCTGCTGACATCCTTCGTTGGGCAGCTTGAGGAGAAAAAGCCCAAAAAGCCAGTATTGACAACCTAAGGATAATCACCTATAATACGACACAATCATTTCGAAACTCTAAGGTTTACGGTGCAACGGCACTAGAATTAACCCAAAATTGAATATAAATAATTGAATATATCTAGCTTAAATTCTGGCATGTGAACATCACAAAGGATAACAGGAGCCCAAGCAACAAGATTACAGTCATAGACTTCACAAGCTCCACATAGAATGCTAGGGAAATTTAATAAGGTATGGGGGAGTTTTTACATGGCCGAAAAAGAAGTCATTCTAACACCAGAAGGACTAGCAAAACTAGAGGAAGAGCTGGAGCATTTAAAGTCTGTCAAGCGTAAAGAAGTTGCAGAAAGAATCAAAGCAGCTATAAGCTACGGAGATATAAGCGAAAACTCAGAGTACGACGATGCTAAAAACGAACAAGCCTTCATTGAAGGAAGAGTCATCACCCTAGAAAAGATGTTACGTAATGCCAGAATTATACAAGATGAGGAAGTAGACACAGATGTGGTCAGTATCGGGTCTACGGTCATCCTAAAAGACTTAGAGTTTAATGATGAAGTAAAATACACGATCGTAGGGTCAGCGGAATCAAACCCGACGGAAAACCGTATTTCCAATGAATCCCCTGTTGGCCAAGCGCTTCTAGGTAAAAGCAAAGGGGCTATTGTCGATGTCAATGTCCCTGCAGGTGTCATTCAATATGAAATCTTAGACATTGGAAAATAAACGCGAGTGTTAACGGAAACAACGGATGTTTGATCAACCCAAAATCGCAGATTCTCTATAACCTACAAGAGGTTGGACCTTGGAACGGATGTGAATAAAGACGGGTTATGATAAAAATGACGTCCGTCCGATAACGAGAAAATATCAGTTTACACTTGAAAAACATGATTAAATTAAAAATAATAGAGATAGACTATAGGGGAATCACGCGGTGGTCCCCTTTTTTTCAATAGGAGGAGTTTAAATGAGTGAAGAATTAAACGACCAGCTCATTGTTCGACGGGAGAAAATGAGTGAAATCAAAAACAAAGGGATCGATCCTTTTGGCCATAAGTTCGAACGCACACATGACGCTGCTCAGATTTTAGAGCAGTATGATCACTTAGCTAAAGAAGATCTAGACCCACAAGACATTCCCGTCACGATAGCGGGTCGACTCATGTCCAAGCGTGGGCAAGGAAAAGCTGGATTCGCCCATGTACAAGACCTACATGCACGTATTCAGATCTACGTTCGGTTAGATCAAGTGGGTGAAGAAGCGTACGATTTATTCACACACCTTGACCTTGGAGATATTGTCGGTGTACGAGGCGTATTATTCAAGACAAAACGTGGAGAGACAAGCATTAAAGTAAAAGAACTGACGCTCTTATCTAAAGCGCTCAGACCTTTACCGGATAAATACCATGGCCTAAAAGATGTGGAGCAACGTTACCGTAAACGTTACGTTGACCTCATTATTAACCCTGAAGTAAGGGAGACCTTCATCACAAGGAGCAAGATCATCCAGTCTATGAGGAAATATTTGGACAATCAAGGATTCCTGGAGGTAGAAACACCAACATTACATACGATTGCTGGTGGTGCTTCAGCCCGACCTTTTATTACCCATCATAACGCATTGGATATGGCCTTATATATGCGTATCGCTATTGAGTTACATCTTAAACGTTTGATCGTCGGGGGCATGGAGAAAGTATATGAAATTGGTCGTGTCTACCGTAATGAAGGTATATCCACTCGTCATAACCCGGAATTTACGATGCTCGAATTATACGAAGCGTATGGTGACTATGAAGACATCATGTCTCTTACAGAAAACCTCATTGAGCACATCGCCAAAGACGTACATGGAACGACAAAGGTCACATACGGTGAGTACGAGGTGGATCTTGCTGCACCTTGGAGACGTGTGTCCATGGTTGACGCGATAAAAGAAGAGGTGGGCGTGGATTTCAAACAAAACCTCAGTGATGATGAGGCCAAAGCCTTGGCTGAAGAACATGGCGTGAAGATAGAACCGCATATGAAATTCGGACATATCGTCAATGAATTCTTCGAACAAAAGGTAGAACACACATTGATTCAGCCTACATTTATCTATGGTCATCCCGTCGATATTTCTCCTCTTGCTAAAAAGAACGAGGAAGACCCTAGATTCACCGATCGCTTTGAGCTGTTCATTGTAGCACGCGAGCACGCAAACGCCTTTACAGAGCTTAACGATCCGATTGATCAGCGGGAACGTTTTGAAGCTCAGTTAGTTGAAAAAGAAGCGGGGAATGACGAAGCGCATGAGATGGATCATGACTTTATAGAAGCCCTAGAGTACGGCATGCCACCAACGGGAGGACTAGGGATAGGCATTGACCGTATCGTTATGCTACTTACGAACTCACCTTCTATTCGTGATGTGTTACTCTTTCCAACAATGAGACATGTTGATCAGGAGTAGTTGTGCTCAGATGCTCAGGCACTCAGATGCTCAGGCGCTCGGATGCTCAGGCACTCGGATGCTCAGGCACTCGGATGCTCAGGCGCTCAGATGCTTAGGAACTCAGGTTCCCAGACGCCTAGAAGCCTAAGGTACTAAATGATCGTTCATACTCTTGCACATACGAACAAATTGCACTACAAAATGAAATAAAGCTTTTTTCACGCTTTCGTTCTTAATTGACGAAGGCGTTTTTTTATTATAGGTCACTGTTTTTTGTCAGTGGATATAACAACACAGAATAAAATAAAGATGGAAAAAATAAGATTGAGGTAGAGCCACAGTTTAAAAATATTAAGACAATCAGAACAGGACTGTAGAGCCAAATAACACCCATAAAATGTAAAAGTTAAACAAATGACAATATTTGTTGTATAAATAACTTTATTCGTACGTGATTATATAGTAAAATATGACTGTGGTTTATGGACAACCTACATAACCACAAACAACTCACGGAGGAGGGAATGTGACATTACCACAACTGAATATTTGCTGCTCTATTTCAGACCCTGTCCTAGACTGTGCCAGCTGTGAGTAATTCTTCACATTCTCTTCTCCATGTAAATTGTGAAAGGGGAGAGGAAAGTGAGACGTAGTTGTATTTTAGTATTGATCTTTGCACTGGCATTATCTATGCCAATGTCCGCTCTTGCTATTAACGATGCGCAAGGCCACTGGGCAGAAGACACCATTAACGCTATGACTGAAAGTGGACACATTAACGGTTACGAGGACGGCACATTCAGACCAAACAATTCTATTACCAGAGCCGAGTTTACGATGGTGGTGACGAGTGTTCTTGGACTAGACAGTGTAGAAGGTAGTACATCTTTTAGTGATGTATCTTCCCAGCACTGGGCTAGCGGAGCAATCAACGCGTCCGTAAATGAGGACATTATTAACGGGTATGAAAATGGCACGTTTAGACCAAGTAACAACATAACTCGTGCCGAGATTGCCACGATGGCTGTCCGGGCCCTCATACAAGAGGAAACATTTGAAGTTCCACAAGCGGAACTCGAATTTACGGACGCGAACAACATTCCTGATTGGGCACAACCCTACATTGCCTATGCTGTAAGTGAAGGACTTATTCAGGGCTATCCTGATGGTTCGTTCAAACCTTCAGGAGGAGCGACTAGAGCCGAAGCAGTTGTTATACTTAGCAGAGTAGAAGAAAGTATCGATAATTCTGGTGGCGGAGGTGGGGTTGTCACACCACCATCTGATGATGAAGACGATGACGATTCTTCACCACCTGCTGGTGGCGGAGGTGGAACGCCTGGTGGACCAGGTGGGGATAACGGCTCTGAATATTCCGAATACCCCAAAAGTTTTGGACAAGTTCTCGATCAAGAAGTCGTCACCCATGATGTTTATGGTCATCTCGAATTTGAGGTGGCTACCGCACTTGGTACAGAAAGTGTACACTTACTTGTCAAACCACAAGAAGGCTTTGAAGGAATCGAATTAAAAATTAAGAATAGTGATGAAACGACAGTCAAAGAAGCTGTATATGATGAAACTAATAAATTGGATGAAGAAGGTTGGTTTGTACTTGAGGTTAGTGACGAGAAAGTATCACCAACAATCACAGTAACCGCTTCAGTTTACGGTTATCCTAACCCATCACAGGAAGTTGGCTCTGAAGAAGACGACGAAAAAGAGCTCGTTTATAACAAATACGAAGAGGCAGTTGACCTTACCGATGGTCAGATTTTTAACAGTTTAGATATTGACGTCGAAACAGAGTATACCGTTACTGAGGAAACTTACACCCCAGAAGTCACACTTAAACAAGCTTACCTATTAGTTAATGAGAAAGCGGGTCTATTTAATTACAAATTGGCTTCAGAAGACTTCACACTACAAACGGATGATGACGAAGTGATCAAAATCAGTGAGGATAAGCCATGGTCCTTCAAGCCTGCTGGTGCAGGAGAAGCAACCCTCAAAATAACCTATGGAAATCTTGAAGAATCAATAGAAATTACCGTTAACGAAGGGGTAGACACAGACAATCCAGATGATGAGAGTGGAGAAGAGAATGTTGACGACGAATAAGACCTGTAAATAATATAAGCTTAAAATAGACGTACCTAAAGCCCGCCTTTAAGCGGGCTTTAATCATGTCCTGAGGAGGTGCTGGAATGCAATAGAAGTCCCTTTACTGAACATTTAATGATCATAAATATCATTTTACGACATAAAATTATAATTTAGGGGTTGCACGAAAGTTCACACCGTGTTATATTATTATTTGTCGCCGCAAGAGAGCGACATAACAAAACACAACAAAAATAAGATAAAAAGTTGTTGACACACATTAACCTGCGTGTTAAGATGGTTTTTGTCGCCACGAAAAGCGCGGTTGTTTCAACAATAAGAAACACGAATTAAGTTTAATCAGCTAATAGCGCAACGT
>NZ_JAERVL010000034.1 GCF_016745835.1 Caldalkalibacillus salinus
GCGAAGTGGCTAAACGCGGCGGACTGTAAATCCGCTCCCTCAGGGTTCGGGGGTTCGAATCCCTCCCCCTCCACCATTATAGGGGTATAGTTTAACGGTAGAACAGCGGTCTCCAAAACCGCCAGTGTGGGTTCGATTCCTACTACCCCTGCCAATAATATGGCGGCTATGGCGAAGTGGTTAACGCATCGGATTGTGGCTCCGACACTCGTGGGTTCGATTCCCACTAGTCGCCCCATGAATTTTTGATGGGCTATAGCCAAGTGGTAAGGCAACGGACTTTGACTCCGTCATGCGCTGGTTCGAATCCAGCTAGCCCAGCCATTAACTTTGCGGAAATAGCTCAGCGGTAGAGCGTCGCCTTGCCAAGGCGAAGGTCGCGGGTTCGAACCCCGTTTTCCGCTCCATTATTAAGGCGGCATAGCCAAGTGGTAAGGCAGAGGTCTGCAAAACCTTTATCCCCAGTTCGAATCTGGGTGCCGCCTCCATTAT
>NZ_JAERVL010000035.1 GCF_016745835.1 Caldalkalibacillus salinus
TTATTAAGGCGGCATAGCCAAGTGGTAAGGCAGAGGTCTGCAAAACCTTTATCCCCAGTTCGAATCTGGGTGCCGCCTCCATTATACTTTTCAACCATATTTGTACGAACTGACAAAAGCTTTTATAAGCTTTTTTTTAATTTCTCATTTACCCACGTCTTGTGTCTTCTAAGTCAAAGTCAACATATCACCCCCTACCATTATACCTACCTCAACCTACCTTTTAAATTCTCAGGCTAACATTATGATCTTAGCTTGAAACAGATGCCTATTACTCTAGTGAAAAGATTTCTGAATCTTTATATTGAAAGTTTTCACCAAACCATGTAAACTACATTTTAAGGAAAGCGTTTGCATAAGAAAAGCTTACTCAGCAAACAGATGTAATTAATTTAAATGATACATAATAGTATTCCCGGACCTTAATGGTATTGCTAAGCTAAACACTTATTTTTTTACAATGTTGTGCAATCGTTTTCTCAATTGTGTTAGTATACTTAAACTAAACGATACAACCAGCTTGGTTCTACTATGCCTTGATTGTTTAGGAATATATCACTGAAGCCTGAAGGCTAGAGAAACTGGCTATAGTAAAAGTGTCCTAAGTATTGTAAATGACTTACTTGATACAACGAAAGGGGAGGGTGAATTGTGAGTTTCAGAAAAGCAAATCGTTATGCTGCAATGTTATTAGTATTCGTTATGGTTTTAAGTATTTTACCCGTGAGCGTGCTTCAAACAGAGGTAAATGCGCAAACTTCTACAGAAATGGAAAACGATTATTCCCAAGTACGGTTGACTTATGAACGGGAGGACCGAGATTATGAGGATTGGGATGTCTGGGTGTGGAATACAGGAGTTGAAGACGACAACCATGACTTTACTCAATTTGAGAACGGTTTCGCAAGGTCGTATATAGACGTGGCAACGGATGAAATTGGCTTTATCATTCGTAAAGGTGATTGGGAGGACAGAGAGCCTAATGGACAAGAAATAGACCGATACATCCATATGAACCAACAAGATCCTTTAACAAAAGTACATGTCAAACAAGGTGAAGAGGCGTTTCATATTGTACCAGGTATACCTCGTCCGACATTAGATGAGGGAACAGCGACTTTTTATTACAGAGATCAAAACCTATACTTGCAAGATAATATGGACGCGATTGATACAGTTCAACTTCAGGTTGCTGGAGACATGTTTGATATGCGTTATGACGAAAAGGACGAACGCTTTGTATATGAGTATCACAACTTTCCACAAGGAGAATACAATTACTCTTTCATTGTAACAATGGGTCAAGACACATATAGAGTGACTGATCCGTATTATGAAGATTCAACCATAGAAAATCGATCATATGACATAACCGTGTTAGGGGAAGTCCACCCCAAGGCGATTGATTACAATGAAAATGCTGTTTTGACACTTGAAGTTCTGAATGAAGAGGACGCTGAGATCCGAAGTTTGTATGCAGATGTTTCTGCCTTAGGAGGGCCAGAGCGTTTAGAGATTGACCCTGAAATTTTGGAAGTGACCATTGCTGTTACGCATGATACGACAGCGGGGGAGAAAACAATTCCGCTCTTTGTTGTTGATGAAAATGGCGATCTACATCAAGGTGAAGTAACGGTTGAAGTTAAGACGCGGCAAATTGTAGGTAAAGATGATTTTGATTGGGATGAAGCTCTCATTTATTTCTTGCTGACCGACCGTTTTTTCGATGGAGATCACACGAACAATGACCCTTATGGCTTGAACTACACTAATGATCGTGGTACGTACCAAGGTGGTGATTTTAAGGGATTAACAGAAAAATTAGATTATCTCGATGAATTGGGCATTAATACGATTTGGATCAGCCCGATTGTCGAAAATATCAAGTATGACGTTCGTTTTAACGATGACAGTGATGATCAGCCTTACTATGCTTATCATGGGTACTGGGCAAGTGACTTTGAGCGTTTGAATCCTCATTTCGGCACAATGGAAGACTTTCATGAATTGATTGATGCAGCCGCTGAACGGAATATTAAAATCATGGTGGATGTGGTGCTCAATCACGCTGGATACGGTTTGAAAATGGCTGATGGAGAATTAGCTGAGGAAGCGCGCCCGGATGGGTATCCAACAGACGAGGAGAGAACGTTTTTCACGGATTTGCTGCGCCAAAATGGAGAGATTGGCAATGATGATATCACTGGGGAGCTAGCCGGTTTACCTGACTTTAAGACAGAAGATTCAGAAGTCCGTCAAAAGATTATTGATTGGCAGACAGCTTGGATTGAAAAGTCTCGGACGGAAAATGGCAACACCATTGATTATTTCCGAGTCGATACCGTGAAGCATGTTGAAGATACGACTTGGAAAGCATTCAAAAACGCCTTAACGAGAGAAATGCCCGAGTTTAAAATGATCGGTGAGGCATGGGGGACTGGTCAGAGTGATGATCAAGGTTATTTAAGTTCGGGTACGATGGATGCCCTATTAGATTTTGAGTTTAAGTCCACAGCCAGAGATTTTGTAAACGGACATATTGAAAAAGCGCATCAACAGCTCGTTGTTAGAAACAGTCAGCTTAATAATACTGCTACTTTAGGGCAGTTTTTAGGTAGTCATGATGAAGCAGGCTTCTTACAAAGCGTTGATGGAAATATAGGTAAGCTAAAAGTGGCTGCATCGCTACAAATAACAGCCAAAGGTCAGCCTGTTATATACTATGGTGAAGAGTTAGGATTAAGTGGTATGGATAACTATCCATACTATGATAACCGTTATGATATGGCTTGGGACAGTATAGCGGAAAATGATATATTAGAGCACTATCAAAAAGTAATAGATTTTAGAAATCAGTACTCTGCTATCCTAGCAAAAGGTGATCGTCAGTCTGTTGTAGGGTCTGATGAAGATGCGCTACTGTTATTCGAACGGTCACTAAACGGAGAGTCTGTTTATGTAGGTTTAAATACGTCTGAAGAAGTTAAACAAGTAGAGGTCACAGTAAATTCTGAGGCAGTTAAAGCCACTGATCATTATAGTGACACAGTGTATGAAGCATCGCAGGACGAGACTCTCACAGTGTCATTGCCTCCTATATCAGAAGGTGGAACAGTGTTACTCACAACCGAAGGTGGAGAGATCTTAGGATCTGAAGATGAAGACCGGGAGACTGATCCTGTCACACAAATACCAGAGAACACGCTACGTGTACATTATCAACGAGCAGATGGCGATTTTTCCGACCTAGGCCTTTGGGTCTGGGAAGATGTTGTCACACCTTCAGAAGAGGTGGATGCTTGGCCTGACGGGGCGACGCCTTTTGAACAAATAACCGATGACAGTGCCTATGTTGATGTCCCTATTGTTGAGGATGCATCGCGGGTTGGGATGCTCGTGAATAACAGTCAAGGTGACAATCTTTCAGGTGACATTTTCATCGACCCCATCTATGAAAATATGAATGAAGTTTGGATAACTGAAGAAGGTGACATTTCATTATACGAACCCGTTGAACTCCCGGAAGATACATTGCGTATTCATTATCACAGGGAGGATGGGCAATACGAACCTTGGGGTGTATGGTCATGGGGGGATGTTGCTGATCCTTCTGAAGACTGGCCCATGGATGCTGAGCCATTATTAAATGATCAATTAGGTCCATATGGTGCTTATGTGGACATCACATTAATAGACGATCCGGATGAAATAGGCTTCCTGTTTGTTGAAAGAGATGAAAATGGTGAGCAAACGGGAGATATGTCCTTTGCTGATTCTGATCATCATAAGCAGATCTTTGTGCGTGAAAATGATGACACCGTCTACACCAATCCTTATTATGTAACGGAAGACGGTCTGAATGCAGCAGAGCAAGTATCGGAGGGCGCAATTGAGCTTCGCTTTACAACAACGGACAGGTTAAATGAAGAGGATCTCAGGAATGATTTAACCGTGACCAATCATGAAGGTCATGAAGTTGAATTAACAGAAGTGGAAATCCTCACAGAAGATAACATCGTCCTCGTTCGTGGTACGTTCAATATCGATCTCGCGCCTTATAACGTGACATATAGGGACGAAACAGTGACCGCTCATAAAGGCTGGAGACTGATGGACGAGGTTTACGCCTACGATGGCACGCTCGGATCGACCTTACACAAAGATGGGACGGCCACGTTAAAATTATGGTCCCCAAGTGCTGACCAAGTGAATGTTATTCTTTATCATCGTGATGACCAGGATAAAGTAGTCTCAAGTCATATACCCATGATATTGGGGGAGCGGGGTGTCTGGGAAGCGACACTAGATGAGAACAACACTGGTGAACCTGATTTGAATGGTTTCTATTATCATTATGAGATTGAACGTGATGGAGAGAAGGTCCTGACACTTGATCCTTATGCCAAATCAATGGCGACTTGGGACAGTAACAACACAGACGAAGTCCCGATTGGCAAAGCTGCGATCGTCGATCCTTCATCAATTGGTCCGGAACTAGAATTTGCTAAGATAGACGGGGTTGAAAAGCGTGAGGACGCCGTCATTTATGAGATTCATGTTCGAGATTTTACGTCTGATCCTAGTATAGATGACCAATTACAACAGGAGTTTGGTACATTTGCTTCGTTCGTAGAGAAGTTAGACTATATACAGGATCTTGGGGTCACTCATATTCAACTCCTACCTGTCATGAGCTACTTCTTTGCTGATGAGTTTAATCGTGACCAAAGGTTACTCGAATATGCTTCTACACAAAATAATTATAATTGGGGCTACGATCCTCACAGTTACTTCTCTCTATCTGGTATGTATTCAGAGGATCCAGACGATGCAGAGAAACGTATTGAGGAATTTAAAAATTTAATTAAAGAGATTCACCGTCGTGACATGGGTGTTATCTTGGACGTGGTTTATAACCATACGGCGCGAGTGGAGATATTTGAAAACTTAGAGCCAAACTACTATCATTTTATGGATGCCGATGGCACACCGCGTGAAAGTTTTGGAGGCGGACGCCTAGGGACCACTCATGAGATGGCCAGAAAAATACTAGTCGACTCCATCACGTATTGGGTCGATACGTTTAAGGTGGATGGCTTCCGTTTTGATATGATGGGGGATCATGATGCTGAGAGTATACAGACCGCTTATGACAGAGCTAAAGCAATCAACCCCAATATCATCATGATTGGGGAAGGTTGGCGGACCTTTGTCGGAGATGAACATGGTGAAGAGGTTATGCCGGCGGACCAGGATTGGATGCAGCATACACAGAGCGTTGGCTCCTTTTCCGATGATTTCCGTAATGAGTTGAAATCCGGTTTTGGTCACGAGGGCGAACCGAGGTTTATCACTGGCGGCGCACGCAACATTCAGCAAATCTTTGACAATGTAACGGCTAACCCACACAATTTTGTGGCGACCAACCCAGGGGATGTGGTGCCTTATATTGCGGCTCATGATAATCTAACGCTACATGATGTCATTGCGGTTTCTATTAAAAAAGATCCTAAAGATCATCAAGAGGAGATTCACCAACGCATTCGTCTCGGCAACACGATGCTGTTAACAGCCCAAGGAACAGCGTTTATTCATGCCGGGCAGGAGTATGGACGTACAAAACAGTTTAAACACGAGGACTATAAAGAGGTCGTCGAGGATCCTCCATACAAGTCAACACTAGGCCTAGATCGTGAAGGACAAGCATTTGAGTATCCTTATTTTATACACGATTCCTATGACTCAACGGATGCTATTAACATGTTTGATTGGCAGAAAGCGACGAATGAAGAAGCTTACCCGATTCACACGCTAACCCGTGACTATACAAAAGGACTTATTGCCTTAAGGCGCTCAACAGACGCCTTTAGGCTAGGTACAATTGAGGACATAGAGTCTAATGTATCCCTGATCAATGCACCTGAAATACATGAAGAAGACTTGATCATCGGCTATAAAACGATGTCCACTGATGGAACGGAAGCGTACTATGTGTTTGTGAACGCTGATGAACAAACACGTACACTCACATTAAACTATAACCTTAACCATGGTTCTGTGATTGTAGATAAAGATGAAGCAGGTGTGACAGCTGTTAAAAGTCCGTCTGGTTTTAAGCTTACGGGTAACAAAATAACGCTCGATCCTCTAACAGCTGTTGTTGTTAAAGTAGAGCAGCCAGAAAAGAAAAGAGATGCTGCCGATAATAGCGAACATATTCCTACTGACCGTCCAAAACCACCTAGAGGATTGGACCCGCAGGATCAAAGAGACAATAATAACAATAAAAACGCATCTGAAAATTCAATCGGAGAAGACGCTCAAACGTCAATGCGTGAAGGAGCACAAGACAAATCTAAAGCTATCAAGCGTGCCCAATTTGTGGATGAGCTAGTACGTGTGCTCGAATTAGAAATGAACGCAGCTACCTTGTTTACTGATGTGGCCCATGACGCTTGGTATGCTCAGCTGTTGGTCAAAAACTGAATTTGACAAACGCTTATACGAAGCGTATAATGGATGGTGCACTTGATTTTGATATGAAATTTGCAAGGTAACATTTCTTCGTATCATTGAAACAAACAAGTGTACCAAATTTGTGCCGGTGTGGCGGAATTGGCAGACGCGCACGACTCAAAATCGTGTTCCTTCGGGAGTGTCGGTTCGAACCCGACCACCGGTACCATACATACGTTGATATGACGCTGATTTTCGATGATTTATCGTTGATCTAGCCGGGAATTAATAAAATTAGCGACTTTTACACAGTCCTTTTCGTTTGGGGTTCACATTATTTGTGGACATTAAACGGAAGGGACTGTTTTTTATTTGGCAAGAACGTAATAAAATGCTTATATCTTTACCTCTAGTGATAAAAAACGATCTGAATCGTACATAATAGCAACTTGTAAGAAATTTACTATATCTTAACGTGCTAGGATAAATTAAGATGTTAATTCAAATCATGATCTAGTGGAGGGATAAAGAATGGCAAATAACAATGATTCAAACCTAGTGCGGGGTTACTTCAATGCATACGAAACAAAAGAAAGGGAAACTTTGGAGGGATTGCTAAGTCGAGACTTCACTTTTAGTAGTCCAGTTGATGATAAGATCGATCGAGGAACTTATTTTGCGAGATGTTGGCCTAGTTGTAAAGACATCCATGAATATCGTATCCATCATCTCTTTACAGATGTGAATGAAGCTTTCGTTGGTTATGAATGTGAACTCAATTCCGGTGTTACTTTTCAAAATATGGAACACTTTAGGTTTTTTGATAACCAAATCAAAGAAATTATTGTCTATTTTGGCTATGATTTTAGGGAGGATCCTTTTTCAGAAATGAGAGCTAAAAGATTCAATGATGCATTTTCTTCCGGAAATATTGATTTTATCATTGAAAACATAGCAGAAGATGTTAACTGGCATGTTGTTGGTGAGCCTAAACTTCATGGAAGAGAAGCGGTTGTCAAAATGATGGAACCTATGCGTGGAGTGGTTCCGAAAGAATATAAAACAAACAATATCCTCATAAACGGCAATAAAGCAATCATTGAAGGGACGTTGACGATGCCCAAAGGAAATGGTGAAGTCCAGTCGTATGCTTATTGTGATATTTATACGTTTACACATTCAAACAAGGACACAATAAAAGATTTAACAGCTTATCTTATTGAGTTGCCAAATGAGAAGGAATTGAACAATGAATGAAATCATTTATGTAGCGCTTATTCCCCTGTTTAATCGCTGATTCTAACATCAGTTTGTCAAAATAAATCGTATGCAACAATAAATACGCAGTCCCTTTCGTTTAGTTTGCACTATTCGCTAACTAATAACGGGAGGGTTTTTTGTTCGTTTTATTTTTGCGATAATTAAAATATTTTATGTTGACCCTGAATCACTTGGGCTGGGACTCATAATAAAAAACTTTTTTGCTTAAAAGTATAAAATATTATAAATCTCTCTGTAACGAAATTAAAGTCTAGGAGTTGTATAAGTGAAAGGGGTGAAAAGAGATCGATTTTGAGGGGATCTATCGAAAATATTTTAAACAAGTCTATTTGTTTATTAAATCACTAAGTCACGATGAAAGTATAGCCGAAGAAATGACGCAAGAAGCATTTTTTAAGGCGTTAAAAAACATTGACAAATTTGATGGTTCTAAAGACATTCGAGCATGGCTTTTTACAATCGCAAAAAATACATATTTCTCGCACTACAAAAAAAAGAAACGACAAATAGACACAGATGTAGTAGAAGAACCAGATAGGGGCGTGCAAATTGTAAAGCATTTGATGAATGAGGAAGATGCCTTCACCGTTCATCAGTTTCTTCACTCGATGCATGAACCATATAAGGAGGTCTTTTCACTACGTACATTTGGTGAATTACCATTTGAAAAAATAGGGCGTCTTTTTGGAAAAAGTGCAGGATGGGCAAGGGTGACCTATTACAGAGCGAGGAAACAAATTATCGATTATATGGAGGAGATGAATGATGAAAGAGATTAAATGCACAATCATTCAAGATGTTTTACCTCTGTATCTTGATAAAGTAGTTAGTCAAGATACAAAAGAAATGGTAGAAGATCATTTACAGCATTGTGATAAATGTCAAAAAGAATATGAGTCCATGAAAAGGGAACTGTGTATTCCAGTAGAAACTGAAGTATCTTTTTTTAATAACATTAGAAAAAAATGGTTTAAGAAAAAAGTGATGATCTCCGTTCTTTCTATTATAATAACGGCAGCTATTTTATTAGGGTCATTTTCATATGTTTTTCATTATGAAACGGTAATTCCATACTCAGAAGATCTATTTAAAATTGAAGTTCAAAATGATAAACAATTGGTTATTCGTTATATTGGTAAAGCTTATGGTGGCTATTACCAAGCGGGTCCTATGTCAGTTGAAATTGATGGAGAGAAAAAGAATGTGTATATTATTTATTATACAAAAACAATAGCCGATTCACCTGAAAGAAAAAACCTTATTAATACTGAAAAAAACAGTGAGGAACAAGAGGGATATACCTCTGATCTTGAAATTGGAAAAATTGATGCTGTGTATTATGTTGGTTATGACTCTAAAAAAATTGCTGAAGGAAAAGATTCTTGGGATAGCGTTTTAGAACGTGCTGAATTGATTTGGGAGAAATAAGTATTACGGTTTTTAAAGATCTTAAGTATAGACATGGTTTTTCAGACTGTAGACAAAGTACAGACGTTACAGAACTGTAGCTGAGCATTTCATTTCTCCTCTTTTGTGTCAGCTTTTAAAATAATAATGAGGGTATGCTGGTGAGGGGGTTGTCCAAAATAACAACTAGGGATTGTCCCAGCTATCGACCACCCCATACCATTCATCTTAGTAAGTAAAAATCACTTATTCGAAAAGAGGAGTCTATATGTCAGTTAAAGTTAGAGTTTACTCAGATTACGTATGACCTTTCTGCTTTATAGCGGAGGGTCCGTTAGAAGAAGCGATAGAAGGCAAGGATGTAAAGGTTGAATGGATGCCTTTTGAATTGCGTCCCTATCCTGCGGAAACATTAAAACCTGAGGAAGATTATTTACAGTCTGCTTGGAAAAACAATATTTACCCTATGGCAGAGCGTATGGGAGTGAAAATGGTACTTCCTAAAGTGTCACCTCAGCCTCATACCCATTACGCTTTCGAAGGGTATCAGTTTGCAAAGGAACATGGGAAAGGAAACGAATATAATCACCGTATGTTCACGGCCTTTTTCCAAGAAGAATTAGATATTGGTGACGTTGAAGTTTTAACAGCTTTAGCGGGAGATATCGGATTGAACGAGACGGCTTTTAGAGAGGCGTTGGAAGCACGAAGATACAAAGAAGCACACCAAAAGGCGTTAGAGCACGCTTTTAATGAGGCTCAAATCACAGCTGTGCCGACATTTGTGATTGGGGATACAGTCTTACAAGGGGCACGGCCAAAGGAAGTCCTAGAACAAGTCATTGAAGAGGAGCTTGCCAAACAAAAAAACAACGACGATATCGATTTTGACGGCATGGTATGCGGTCCGGACGGTTGTCAATAACGTTAAGAAGGAGTCAGCAAGCATATGACAAAACATCAAAAGCTATTTGAGACCGTACAGTTAGGTCCAGTAACAGTCGGCAATCGCATTGGTGTGGCACCTATGACGAGGACGAGTGCGACAGAAACTGGGGTTGTCACAGATCAAATGGTATCTTATTACCACAAATTCGCCAAAGGTGGATTCGGGTTTATTATCACAGAAGGAACCTATACGGATGATAAATATAGTCAGGGGTACCCTGATCAGCCTGGTATTATCAATCAAGAGCAGGCTCAAGCGTGGCAAAAAGTAACTGAAGCCGTACATCAGGATGGCAGTAAAATCATCATGCAACTCATGCATGCCGGTGCATTATCTCAAGGGAATCGATTCACAAAAGAGACACTAGCTCCGTCAGTCGTACAGCCTAAGGGTGAGCAACTGGGGTTTTATGGCGGCGAAGGATCTTTCCCCACACCGAAGGAAGCCACTAAAGAGGACATTAAACACATTATAGAAGGCTTTGTAAATGCAGCTCAGCGTGCCAAAGAGGTTGGTTTTGATGGGGTTGAGATTCATGGTGCAAACGGCTATATCCTTGATCAATTTCTCACTGATTACACCAATCAGCGTACAGATGAATACGGAGGGGCAGTTGAGAATCGCGTTCGTTTAGCCGTTGAAGTATCCGAGGCGGTTCGGGACGCCGTCGGCGATGACTTTGTCGTTGGTATCCGTATCTCACAAGGAAAAGTAAATGACTATCACCATAAATGGGCTGATAAAGAAAAAGAAGCGGACATCATCTTTACCCAATTAGGTCAGACAGGTTTAGATTACATTCATGTCACAGAGTACGAAGCATGGCAACCTGCATTTCCAAAAGGGGAAGGAACAGAAGCCACAGACGCTGCTTTTGGAGACGGCGGGCCAACACTCGCTGCTCTAGCTAAGAAGTATAGTCAACGCCCGGTTATGGCTAACGGTAGTTTACACGAACCTGACAAAGCGCAGGCTATCGTTGAACAGGGAGATGCCGATCTAGTGACGATCGGACGTGGTGCACTCGCCAACGGGGATTGGGCTAACAAAGTTAAAAATGATCAAGGGCTTGAAGAGTTTAAGCCAGAAAAAGTCTTAGCACCAAACGCTAAAATTAAAGGCTTTGAAGTATAAAGAAAAGACAAGCTTAAGAGCAGTCACAAACACGACAGACAAGGGTAGCAAACACTATTATCGCAAACTCAGATCTTGTCAGATTGACTTGTCACAAAACATTTTCTCACAAAAAAACACCTCTTAGATTGGGAACCATGATAAGCTTCAAGCTTCAAGCGTTCTCTTTCTAAGGGGTGCGTGCCACCTTAGGAATTAAGGTGGTTTTTTATTTATCTGATTTAGAGCTCGAACGAGTGTCACCGCGTCTTTCTAAAGTACGGTCTAAAAAGTAGCCCGCTAGGAGCCAGAATAAAATGGTGCTAGCATAAACGATATGCCGATGTATATAGTGGATATCTAAGAACATCTCCATGAACCAACCAGGTATACTAACGGACATTAGCAGCATATTATCACGGTCATAGCCGATAGCATTAAAAAAACATACCAGTGCTGCAACAGCTGTAAACCAAAACGTAAACTTTTTTAGCATAGGTTATCCTCCTCACAACCGTTTCATTATTAGTATGAAGCGAGAAGAGGGGAATTATGCTACGATCCACGTAACGGTGAACCATAATGAGGACGGATCCATACATAGAATCAATCGAATATACTGGGCCACCAAAACATTAGACGATCTGGATATCCTGCACGCCCCCACCGTGAACGTGGAGAAACAAATCAATAATTGTTTGTAGGAGGGCTTGACCGTCTTCTTTAGATTTAGCGATCTGAGGCATAAATATGAGCTGTACAAGCTGATGGCTATCATACGTTAAGGCCTCTCTAATCACCGGTAAAAATGGTGAAGCTACAGCCCCTTTGGCATCTGAAAAGACGAGAAGCTGTTCAACCGAATATTCTTTACCATTGTATTTAATGGTTTCATCTTTTTCACCCATGCGGAGTGTCAGGATATCTCCAGATATGGATTGGACGTCAAGGACCAAGATAGGTGTAAAGTAACGTAAAGAAAAGAAGTGTGTAATATCCAATGCCGAATAGCCGGTTGTTGGTGAATGTCCTGACAAGATGTGATGGAATTGTTCTTCAAAAACGGGGACGTGATAACCAACGTCTATCCCTAAAGCTTCAAGGTAAGCATGTACGTACTGTAATTGTGGATGCTTTTGAATACACCCTTCCTCCTCAAAATCAAGACGGAGGCTTTCATGGAAAAATTGAAACCGTCCCTGTAACATCTTTGGTGTCTGCAATACTTGTGTATCATGGTATTGTATGACTCCGACGTTTAGTTGTGGGGCTTTAAGCTTAATAAACGAGTCTTTTTCGACATGCATATGAATTCAGTCCTTTTCATTACATTGTCATGATTATTGTGTGTTACGACAGTATTTGATTTTAATGGATATTAATGTATATTATGAACGTTTAAGTCCACACTAATATTGATTATCTTAGACATCAATTTTTTGTCATATTCGTTACAAAAAGTATTTCGCATCAAATGAGGAAAATGTTTCCGTAAGTTAAACATTTATAAAACTTTATGAACACAATATGTATATGATTAAGGAGGAAGCGCAAATGAATATTGGACGAGCCAAACAAATCGTTGAGGCCCCTGAAGAGATTGAAGTACGCTACCAAGGTACCCCTGTCTGGATTCAAAACCTTAATGAAGGAGAAGAAACAGCGAGAGTATACACCAGAGAGGAGCCAGATGACGAACAAGTCGTTCCAGTGGGTCAGCTAGTGGAAGTGCGCCATCACTAATTAATAAGTATGAATAAGTATACAATATACACACATAACAGTACTGTAACATAAGTCATAACAGCAACCAAGGAATATGCCATCATACAATGGTATCGATTTCCTTAGGTTGCTTTTTTCTTTATGTTTTTTCCTTCTGTCTATCATGTTATAATCAATGGATACCAAGCTATAAAATCAAATAAGTGACACTGAATAAACAAGGGGTTGTGAATATTGAAGGAAGTTAAAATTTATACTGACGGTGCTTGCTCGGGTAATCCTGGGCCAGGTGGATGGGCGGCCGTGTTATTGTATGGTGAACACCGCAAAGAGATCTACGGAGGACATGAACACACGACCAATCAACGGATGGAACTTCAAGCTGCCATCGAAGCCTTAAATGCACTTAAGTCCCCTTGTCAGGTGAATTTATACAGTGACTCCGCTTATATGGTCAATTGTTTCAAACAAGGCTGGTATAAGAATTGGGTTAGAAATAACTGGAAAAATAGCAAGGGTAAGCCGGTCGAAAATCAAGAACTATGGAAACAGCTACTTGAATTAGTGGATCAGCATGACGTCACATTTGTAAAAGTGAAAGGTCATGCCGATGATGAATTAAATAATCGATGCGACGAATTGGCAGTCGCTGCGATTCCTAAATAAATATAAAGTATTGAGCTTACACGACGTTCACCTTTATTTAATTAAGTCATGTCACAATAAGAAAGGAGGGGGGCCATATGCTTAAGCTTACACAGGAAGAAGTCAGTCATCTGAAGCAGGAGATTATCACTTATGGTCGAAGCATAGGGATAGATAAAATAGGTTTCACAACGGCTGATCCTTTTCTCACACTAAAAGAGCGGCTAAAGCAACATCGTGAACTCGGGTACGAATCTGGATTTGAAGAGTCAGATCTAGACAAAAGAACGGAACCAAAGCAAACTCTCCCAGAAGCTCAGTCTATTATTGCTATCGCATTGGCTTACCCTTCCAAGATGGAAGAGGCCCCAAAGTCAAAAAAAGGGGCCTATCGCGGTATTTTGTGTCGTTCCTCATGGGGATTGGATTACCACCATATATTAAGGGATAAGATGAACCAACTTGAAGCCTTTATCAAGGAGAAAGTGCCGGAGGTCAAAGCGGAGTCTATGGTTGATACGGGGGCGTTATCGGACCGTGCCGTCGCTGAAAGGGCTGGTATTGGCTGGAGTGGAAAAAATAGTGCCATTATCACACCAGAGTTCGGCTCTTGGGTTTATCTCGGTGAAATGTTAACGTCCATCCCTTTTGAACCAGATGAACCGATCACAGAGTCCTGCGGCTCATGTACGAAGTGTATTGACGCCTGTCCGACAGGTGCACTAGTTCAAGGGGGACAATTAGATTCTAATAAATGTATTGCCTTTCTCACACAAGTGAAAAACTTTGTCCCAATGGAATATAGAGAAAAAATTGGAAATAGACTTTATGGATGTGACACGTGTCAGACGGTTTGTCCCGTGAACAAAAAGAAAAACTTCACACATCATCCAGAAATGACACCCGATCCTGAAGTGGCGAAACCGCTGTTACTACCGTTACTAGATATGTCAAAGCGTGAGTTTAGAGAGACATTTGGACCAACATCCTCAGCCTGGAGAGGGAAAAAACCTATTCAGCGTAATGCGATCATCGCTCTTGGCCATTTTAAGGATACGAGTGCCGTACCGAAGTTAACGGAACTGTTGAATCATGATCCACGACCAGCGATTAGAGGAACAGCTGCATGGTCGCTTGGCAAAATAAAAAATGAAGAGGCCTATGAAGCCTTAGTGGATGCAAGCCTAATGGAAAAAGACGGAGAAGTCCGGGAAGAAATTCGAGAAGCGTTAGATCAAAGGGCAAGTACGTCCAGAGAGGAGAATGTTTCTGTATGACACGTACAGCCAACCTGTATTACTCAGTGATGGAGTCTCCTGTAGGACCGATGACACTCGCCTGTACAAAGAAAGGTCTATGTCGCATAGATTATCAGGCAGGAGATTCAGTGCTGAGAAACTTGATCAGATGGTCGAGACAACATTTTCTGACTGACCAAATACAGGAAGATGATCAGGCATTACAAGATGTAAAGCAGCAGTTAGACGAGTACTTCCGTGGGGAAAGAAAAAGCTTTGACTATCCATTAGAATTAGTGGGAACGTCGTTTCAGAAGCTTGTATGGAAGACACTGCGTAACATTCCGTACGGAGAAGTTAGAAGCTACAAAGAGATTGCCCAAATGATAGGTTCTCCAAAAGCGGTTCGTGCTATTGGAGGGGCCAATAACAAAAACCATATTCCTATTATCATTCCCTGTCACCGGGTTATTGGATCTAACGGTGCCTTAGTCGGTTACGGTGGTGGCTTGCACATCAAAGAACACCTTCTTGAGATAGAAGGCTATCTTCCTATGAGCAGTAAAAAAGCATAGGAACAGGATAGAGCAGTAGAAAATAGAGTGGTAGAAAGTACAACCGTCACAGAGAAAGAAGTTAAAGCAAAAAGTTAAACAATAAGTTAAACAAGAAGCTAAGCAAAATAGATAAACTAAGAAATGCGAACCTCTTTCACCCTACAGCGTGGTGTGAAGGAGGTTTTTTTATGCACGTACACACGTCTATCCCTCTCTAAGTTTCAAGATAAAAAGGCCTTAAAATGTAAGCGTTACCATAATATTTTTTAATATATTTTAACAAAAACGGTTGTATAAAAATACATTACTTAGTATAATGATTCGAAATAAGGATTG
Organism: Caldalkalibacillus salinus; assembly: GCF_016745835.1. NCBI lineage: Bacteria > Bacillati > Bacillota > Bacilli > Caryophanales > Bacillaceae > Caldalkalibacillus > Caldalkalibacillus salinus. The sequence goes on from NZ_JAERVL010000035.1 coordinate 15,708, forward strand.
GCAGAAATTATAACAAACGAGCATAGTGAGTTATCAACCTTACAGGACAGGGAGAGGAGTAACCTTATGAAAGTGGCAGTCATCGGCGCGACAGGTTATAGCGGTGTGGAACTTATACGACTTTTACTCAATCATCCACATGTGGAACTGACAACATTGATATCAGGGAATAAGGAAGGGGATTTATGTGCGGATCATTTTCCGCACCTGAAGGGGATTGTAGAGCACTCATTGGAAGCCCTAGACGTTGCCCAACTAGTCAAAGATGTGGATTTCGTATTCTTTGCGACACCCTCTGGCGTGAGTCGTACATACATGCCAGCATTAACCGAAGCAGGCCTCCCATGTGTGGACCTTTCAGGAGATTTTAGACTGCACAACCCGAATGAATATGCACAATGGTACAAACAGGAACCAGCTGACGCATCATTACTCGCCCATGCCGTTTATGGATTGTCTGAAGTGAATCAAGAACAGATCAGGGAGGCGACTCTGGTGGCTAACCCTGGGTGCTACCCTACATCGGTTTTGCTCGGATTGGTTCCTATCTTGGAGAGCGGATGGGTCGTAGTAGATGATATAGTCATCGACGGTAAAACGGGCGTGTCTGGCGCAGGACGTTCTTTGAACTTGGCTACACACTTTTCAGAAACGAATGAAAATGTGCGTCCCTATAAATTAGGCCAGCACCAACATATACCCGAAATTGAACAGACGTTACAGGCGTACGATCCATCATCTCAAATCACGTTTTCAACTCACCTTATTCCGATGACCAGGGGAATCCAATGCAGTATGTACTTGACATTGAAGGAGTCAAAAACGGCTGAGGACATACTTGAACGGTATCAACACTATTATCAATCTCAGCCTTTCGTCCGTATCTGCCCTTTAGGAAAGTGGCCAGCGACGAAAGAGGTGTACGGCTCCAATTATTGTGATATCGGTATTCACTTAGACGCTCGAACCGGAAAGCTCATGATTATTTCTGTAATTGATAATGTCGTCAAAGGCGCGGCAGGGCAAGCGATACAGAATATGAATCTCATGAAGGGTTGGGCACAGGAGACTGGGTTAAAGGTGAGCCCCGTGTTCCCATAAGATGCCTATGTATGACCACCATGCGAAAAAGAGAGGGAGGGGTACAGCCATGCGTGTGCTCAAAGAAGGTTATACCATCATCAAGGATGGTATCGGTACTGAAGTGCAAGACACACTAGAACAGCAAGGCATAAGCATCATACCTGAAGGAAGTATCACTCTTCCCAAAGGATATGAATCCGGCGGCCTTCATTGTGGATTGAAGTTTAAGCGTAAAGATATTGGGTGGATCGTCAGTCACGTCCCGGCTCAAGCGGCAGGTGTGTATACCACTAATGCGTACCAGGCCGCTCCACTACAGGTCACACAGGAGAGCATAGCACAAGAAGGAAAGCTGCAAGCAGTGGTCGTCAACTCTGCTAACGCCAATGCGTGTACAGGGCCGGAAGGATTAGAAGATGCCTATGCGATGCGGACCTTAACTGCGCAACAGTTTGGTGTACCTGAGCATTATGCAGCGATTGTCTCTACAGGGGTGATCGGTGAACGCTTAGATATGGATAAAGTTAGATCTGGAATCGAAGAAATGGATCAGCTTGCTCATGCAGGGGTGGCCAATTTTGAAAAAGCGATATTGACCACCGATACATGTACCAAATCAGTAGCCGTTCAGTGTGAGATTGATGGCCAAACGGTTTCCATCGGGGGAGTTGCTAAGGGATCAGGTATGGTACACCCTAACATGGCAACGATGTTAGCCTTTATCACAACGGATGCGAATATAGAACAAACCTATTTACAAAATGCGCTTAAGCAAGCGACGGATCACACTTTTAATCGGATTACCGTAGACGGTGATACCAGTACAAATGACATGGTCTTGTTGCTGGCGAACGGCGAAGCGGGGAACGATCCTCTCACTTTAAGTCATGAACAACATGAAGTATTTCTACAGGCGCTGATTTACGTTTGTGAGGCCCTTGCAAAGATGATTGCCCGAGATGGTGAAGGCGCCTCGAAGTTGATTGAAGTCACGGTAAAAGGAGCACAATCGGAAGCTGAAGCGGAGCAGATCGGTAAAGCTGTCGTCGGTTCAAGTTTAGTTAAAACAGCCGTATACGGCACAGACCCTAACTGGGGTAGAATCATTTGCGCTGTAGGCTATAGTGGGCAGACCGGATATAATCCAGATCACGTATCTGTGCATATTGGCCCTATAGAAGTGGTGCATGAAGGGAGACCAACATCCTTCTCGGAGGAAGAAGCTAAGCGCGTGTTAGAACATTCAACGGTCTCAATCACCGTTGATTTACATGCCGGTACACAGACGGCGACTTGCTGGGGATGTGATTTAACATACGACTATGTCCGTATCAACGCTTCGTATCGAACGTAAGTGGCCTCTGGCATCATCGTTTGAGAAAGTAAATTGCGGGAGTGAAGGGAGTACAGACTGTGGAGACCATCGTTTTTAAATGTGGGGGGAGTATTTTAGCCTCGTTACCAGATGAGTGTTATCAGATACTTACGACATTACATCGCGAAGGGATTTGCCAACCAATTATTGTCCATGGTGGTGGTCCTATTATTACGGCACTCGCCGAGGGACTTGGTGTACAAACGCAGTTTGTGAACGGTTTGCGCGTCACAACGGCAGAGCACTTGGACGTCGTTGAGATGGGGTTAAGTGCCAAAACGAATAAGCAAATTGTACAGAAATTATGGCAAGAAGGTGGTAAAGCATGGGGAATCAGTGGGGTTGATGCCCAGCTTTTGACCTCCGAGCAGATAGATCCACAGCTAGGATTGGTGGGCAAAATCGTTCAGGTGAAAACCCCGATTATTGAGAGTATGCTACAACAAGATTATATACCTGTCATTTCGCCCGTGGCCTTGTCTGAGTCGTTAGAGAAACATAATGTCAATGCAGACGAAGCAGCTGCATCCATTGCCAAAGCTTTACAAGCCAAACTCTGTTTTCTAACAGATGTAGACGGTGTTCAGACTAACGACGGTATAGAGCATGAATTGAACGCAACGGTGGCTCAACAACTGATAGATTCAGAGGTCATATACGGGGGGATGATTCCCAAGGTACAATCCGGATTGCAGGCTTTAAACCATGGCGTAGAACAAGTATGTATGTTGAACGGGACCCAACCCGAAAGTATATCCGCTTGGTTAAATGGGGAACAGGTTGGAACCGTATTTGTGCACAAGCAAAAGGAGGGAAGCGTTCATGCAACCAACAGCTAAAAGTAGCACAGGAAAGAGTAGCATCAATCAGTACAGCTCAGGCCAAAAAACGATGATACACGAAGCGCAGAAATCGCAAGGTTTGTCTAGTCAATCGATTATGGCAACGTACCAACGTTTTCCACTCACCCTCGTGAAGGGAGAAGGCAGTTACGTGTGGGACGATGAGGGTCAATCGTATTTAGACTTCAGTGCAGGGATTGGGACTTGTAACCTTGGCCATGTCCCTCCATTCGTGAAGGAGGCTGTTGAGGTTCAATTACAATCATTGTGGCATTGCTCAAACTTGTACCATATACCCCAACAAGAACAGCTGGCGAAAAAGTTGACGGCGCACACCCTCTTCGATCAGGTATTTTTCTGTAATAGCGGAGCGGAAGCGAACGAAGCGGCTATTAAACTCGCACGTAAATATGGTCATACACACAAGGGAAGTCAGGCAACAGACATTGTCACATTTCAACACTCATTCCATGGTCGTACGATGGCCACTTTATCAGCCACTGGGCAGCAAAAGGTAAAAGAGGGGTTCGATCCTCTACTGCCCGGATTTCAAACCCTACCTTATAACGATGAGGCTGCTTTAAAAGAGGTTAAGCCAGAGCAAACATGTGCAGTGTTTCTCGAAATGGTGCAGGGAGAAGGGGGCGTCATACCTGTCGATCCATCGTGGTTACAAGCCCTTCAAGCAATGTGTCGTGAACATGACATCCTACTCATCATTGACGAGATTCAAACAGGCATGGGAAGAACAGGGCATCTATTCGCTTACGAGCATGTTGATCTGCAGCCTGACGTCATCACGGTAGCGAAAGGTTTAGGGTCCGGTTTTCCTATCGGCGCTTTACTAGCAAAAGATGAGGTCGCTCAAGTCTTTCAGCCTGGCAGTCATGGTAGTACGTTCGGAGGGAACCCAGTCGCTTGTGCCGCAGGGCTAGCCACTTTAGAAACGATGCTAGAACCCGCTTTTTTACCACAGGTGAGAGAGAAGGCTACTTACCTACATGACCGTCTGAATCAATGGATACAAACAGAGTCCGACCGAGGGCGTCCTTATTTTAAATTGAGAGGCTTAGGCTTAATGTTAGGGATTGTCGTGACCCCTTTTGAAAATGAGCAAGGTCAGCAGGTGAATGCTACCGCATTGATCAAATACATGAGAGCACAACATATCTTAGTGTTACCTGCGGGCACAAACGTTGTGCGCTTACTACCGCCACTCACGGTGACTTATGACGAGATCGACCAATTAATTCGAGGTTTAGAACAATGGGAGGGAAGCGAAACGTGAACAGCAAGAAAGGCTACTTATTACTAGAAAACGGAGAAGTCATGGAAGGCGAATGGCTGAGTGGAGATCATCACGTAGATGGTGAAATGGTCTTTAATACTAGTATGTACGGTTATCAGGAGATACTATCCGATCCCTCCTATCGTGGGCAGATTCTGTGTTTCTGCTATCCACTCTTAGGAAATTATGGGATCAATACTCATGATTATGAAAGTGCCCAATTCCAAGTATCTGGCGTGATACTGGAGGAAAGTAGTGAGCATTTCAGTCATTACGAAGCGAAGCATAGCCTATTAGACCAGTTTCAACGTGCACATATTCCTGTTTTGGGGCGTGTCGATACGAGAGCATTAGTCAAGATGTTGCGTCAGACTGGAGAATTGAGAGGCTATCTAACGGACCAAAAGCTAGACGAAGCCACTATTAAACATCAGCTTGAAACTTGGCAGACGGCGCCTTTGACGAGCAGTAATCGAGTACATGAAGTTTCCGTCAAACAACCGATCACCTATGAAGGTGAGGGCTTACACATTGGACTTATTGATTATGGTTATAAAAAATCTATTTTAAAAAGCTTGCAACAACGCGGGTGTCAGGTGACCGTTTTCCCATATACAACGACTTACGAGCAGGTTAAAGCTGTTAATCCAGACGGGTTGTTATTTAGCAATGGACCCGGAGATCCCATGGCATTAGCGGCACAGTTGGCCGATATTAAGAAAATGAGTATACACTACCCTTCGTTAGGAATATGTCTGGGACATCAATTGTTAGCTTTAGCACACGGCGCGTCAACAACCAAACTAGAATACGGTCACCGGGGTGGGAATCATCCGGTTAAGGATGTACACAGTGGAAAGGTCTATATGACGGCGCAGAACCATGGTTATGTCGTTACAGAGGAGACGTTGAGCGACACGCCATTCACACTCACATTCCGCAACGTGAATGATCACACGATTGAAGGCTTGCGTCATCAACATTATGCCATCCAAACGGTGCAATTTCATCCTGAAGCTCACTCAGGACCACAGGACACCGCTTATATATTTGATCAATTTTTACAAGAGATACAATCGACTGGGGAGATAGGAGAGATAGAATATGCCGCTGCATCAGGACATTCGTAAAGTACTCGTTATCGGTTCCGGCCCTATACAAATCGGGCAGGCAGCCGAATTTGATTACGCCGGTACTCAAGCATGTTTAGCATTAAAAGAAGAGGGAATCGAGGTTGTGCTAGTTAATAGTAACCCTGCCACGATTATGACCGATCCGTCTATCGCCGACACGGTCTATATTGAACCTTTAACGGAAGAGGTTGTGACCAACATCATTGCTAAAGAACGTCCGGATGGCATTATCGGTACCCTCGGTGGGCAAACGGGACTAAACCTCACCGTGACACTTACTGAGAAAGGGGTCCTTGAACAGTACGATGTCGCTTTGCTCGGCACCTCCGTATCCGCCATTAAAAAAGGTGAGGATCGTGAACTGTTCCGCTCACTTATGCTAGAGATCAACGAACCGATCCCTGATTCTGCGATTATTGAGTCTGTAGCGGACGGGATGACGTTTGCTAAGACCATCGGTTTCCCCGTCGTCGTGCGTCCCGCCTATACCCTTGGTGGGTCTGGGGGTGGGACGGCACATACCGCACCGGAATTAGAAACGATGCTGTACCAGGGATTAAGTGAAAGCCCCATTCACCAGGTACTACTAGAGAAGAGTATTCATGGTTGGAAAGAGGTTGAGTACGAAGTGATGCGCGACGATAATGACACGTGCATCATCGTGTGCAATATGGAAAACATTGACCCAGTTGGTATTCATACAGGAGACTCTATGGTGGTTGCTCCGACCCAAACCTTAACGGACCGCCAAGTGCAAATGCTCAGGAACGCCTCCTTGAAAATCATTCGTTCCTTAGAAGTGGTGGGGGGCTGTAACATCCAATTCGCTCTCGACCCATACACTGATCAATACAACGTGATTGAGGTCAATCCGAGGGTGAGTCGTTCCTCTGCCCTCGCATCCAAAGCCACAGGTTACCCGATTGCCAGAATGGCTGCCAAATGTGCCATTGGGTATCATCTAGACGAGATGAGTAATCCAGTGACAGGTTATACGTATGCGTCCTATGAGCCAGCCATGGATTATATCGTGGTCAAACTCCCTAGGTTTCCTTTTGACAAATTCACTGATGCGGACCAGACGTTAGGGACACAAATGCAGGCCACAGGAGAAGTGATGGCCATGGATCGTAGCTTTGAAGGCGCCTTGAACAAAAGCTTGCGTTCCTTAGAACTGAATATACAAGGCTTATATCATCCAAAGTTGGCGGATGCTACGGATGAGACGTTGAAAAAGCATCTTATCACAGGTACGGCCGATCGTTTATTTGCCATTGGCGAATGTATGCGCCGAGGTGTCACTACGGGTGAGATTGAGGCTATCACTCAAATCGACCACTGGTATGTTTCAAAGATCGCTGGCCTGATCGCGCTAGAAAAAGAGTTAAAAGCATACACATGGGACACTTTACCGACATCACTATTACAAAGAGCCAAGCAAATGCAATTCAGTGATGAGATGTTGGCGATGTTTTACCAAATTCCCGAAGCTGTCATCCGTGAAAGACGAAAGGCTGAAGGACTCGCGGCGAGTTATAAGCTTGTGGATACTTGTGCAGCTGAATTTGAAGCCCAATCACCCTACTTCTATTCCACATGGTTAGGGATGGACGAAGTAGAACAATCAGATCAAAAAAAGGTCCTTGTCGTCGGTTCAGGACCCATTCGTATAGGGCAAGGCATAGAATTCGATTATTGTTCCGTTCATGCGGTGCAAGCCCTCAAACAACAGGGGTATGAAGCGATCGTCATTAACAATAATCCAGAGACGGTGAGTACAGACTTCTCTACGGCCGACCGCTTGTATTTCGAGCCTTTAAGCGTAGAAGACGTGATCGCCGTTGCTGAAAAGGAAAACGTGCAGGGGGTTCTTGTTCAATTTGGTGGTCAAACGGCATTAAACATGGCCCAAGCGCTGAAAGAAGAAGGAATTTCCGTGCTCGGGACCCCTGTTGAAGCAGTAGATGCACTCGAAGATCGTGATCAGTTTTATCACTTGTTAGAAGAACTGGGCATACCTTGTTTACAGGGAAAAACAGCCCACACCATCGATGAGGTCAATGCTGCGGGAAATGAGATCGGTTTTCCAATGATCGTGAGACCGTCTTATGTCATCGGTGGGCAATCCATGGTGATCTTTTATGATCAAACAGAACTAGACCAGTATTGCCAGGAACAGTTAGCCTACGCCAGTCCTAGGAGCTGGCCGCTGTTAATTGATCCTTATGTCCCTGGCCTTGAATGTGAGCTAGATGCCATCAGTGACGGCCAAGATGTTGTTATCCCCGGAATCTTTGAGCATATGGAAAGAGCAGGCGTCCATTCGGGAGATAGTTTATGTACGATACCGCCAATGCAACTAACAGATGAGCTGGCAGAAACACTTCATACGTATACACAACGCGTGGCCCAAAAAGCAGGGATAAAAGGTGTCATGAATATTCAGTTTGTGATTAACGATGGGATCTGTTACGTCCTTGAGGTCAACCCACGCGCATCTAGAACCGTGCCGATCTTAAGTAAAGTGACGAACATCCCTGTGATTGATTGGGCTACCCAAGTACAACTGGGTCATTCCATAAAATCGTTAACTGAGGCAGCTGGTATTAAGGTGGGCTTACAGTCCAACGCTTCTTTTTACGCTGTCAAAGCGCCGGTTTACTCTACACATAAACTGAGAGGCGTTGATCCTCAAGTGGGACCGGAGATGAAATCTACTGGGGAAACGTTAGGAATGGGAGAGAGCGTACCCCAAGCGTTACTAAAAGCTTTGGGACCACGTTGGGTAGATCAAAATCAGGAAGAAGAGCGATGGGTGATATGCTCTGTCGCCGAGCCGTTTAAATCCGAATCCGTCACTCTGATGCATCGTTTACACGCGCAAGGTTACAAGATTCTAGCGACAGAACAGACGTATCAAACCTTACAAGCCGAGGACATTCCTGCCCAGCGCATTGAGAAGGACGTGACCAAGGTCGAGGATGCATTTAAGACGAAGCACATCCAATGGGTCGTGAATATCCCGACGAAAGGAAAAGATCATGCCCGATTTGGCTTTCAGTTACGCCGCTTAGCACTAAAATACCAAGTGCCATGTATGACTTGTTTAGATACTTTAAGCTATGTGTCGCAAGCCAACGCATCGTTGGATCAGTTGCATTGGGAGGTCACCTCATTGCAGGAATATCGGAACACATTAAATATGATCAAAATCTGACGACTAAGGAAGGTGCGCGTATGTCTATCAAACCGAGTGAAGTCACACCTGAACCGTGTTTTCAATTAAAAGGAAAAAGTATGCTCAATCTAGCCGATTGGGCACCTGAAGAGGTTGAGTATGTGCTCAACCATGCGATTGAGATGAAAAAAGGAAAAGAGAGTCCTTTTTACAGTCGTTATGAAAATGCATTGGGAGGTCAAACCCTGGGCATGATTTTCGAAAAACCCTCAACTAGAACGCGTGTCTCATTTGAAGTAGGCATGTTTCAGTTAGGCGGTCAAGCGATCTATCTCAATACGAACGATATTCAGCTAGGGCGAGGCGAGAGTATAGAAGATACGGCACAAGTTCTTTCACGCTATGTCGATGCGGTGATGATTCGCACACACGCTCACGAAACCCTCACACGATTTGATCAATATGCGAATATCCCCGTGATCAATGGCTTATGTGATCTCTATCATCCGACTCAGGTTCTCGCGGATCTACTCACCATTAAGGAGCACAAAGGAAAACTTCAAGGGCTTCGTATCGCGTACATCGGTGATGGTAAAAATAACATGGCCCATACGTTACTCTTGGGTGCAACGATGATGGGCATGGACATGACGGTTGCGAGTCCTGACGATGACTTGCCCCAAGCGGATATCTACGAGAAGGCTAAAGAGATGGCAACTCAATCGGGAGCGCAGCTGCATCTAACAACAGATCCACATGCTGCAACAAAAGGGGTCGATGTGGTAATTACGGACGTGTGGACCAGTATGGGGCAAGAGGATGAGCAAGAGGCGAGAATGAAACGGCTAGAGCCTTACCAAGTAAATACAGACCTATGTAGCCACGCGGCGACCGACTATATCTTTCTACACTGTTTACCGGCCCATCGGGGAGAAGAAGTCACAGCAGACATTATTGACGGTGGACATTCAGTTGTCTTTGATGAAGCGGAAAATCGTCTACACGCCCAAAAAGCACTATTATATGCAGTGATGTCACGCTAATGCTTATCTAACGCTGATATCTATTTAATGCTATCGCTTTATCACACTTTAAAAATTATTGATGACTATAATGTATAAAAATACGATTTTATAATTATTTATACCATTCTCATCCAAAATGATGTATAATGTTTATAAATTCAAATGAACAATGGGTATTAAGCGTATAGATTGGGCGTAAATAGTGCGCATCGACCTAGACCTAGGACGTATGAACGATTTAGTATTTATTTGGAGAGGAGAGAGATGGTATGACAGCAAATGCAAAGCCGAAGGTGGTTCTCGCTTATTCTGGAGGTTTAGACACTTCCGTTTGTATAAAATGGTTAGAAGATAAATACGGTTATGACGTCATTGCCTTAGGCCTTGACGTTGGTGAAGGGAAGGATTTAGAGGGGATCAAAGACAAAGCCCTCCAAGTAGGAGCTTCCAAAGCGTATATTCTGGACGCAAAGGAGATTTTTGCCCAGCATTTTATCCTGCCAGCACTAAAGGCGAATACATTATATGAAGGCAAGTATCCCGTGTCTTCAGCCCTATCTCGCCCCCTAATCTCACAGTTATTAACCCAAGTGGCTGAGGAGGAAGGTGCTGAAGCCGTGGCTCATGGCTGTACGGGAAAAGGGAATGACCAGGTCCGTTTTGAGGTCTCAGTGCAAGCCTTGAATCCGGAATTAAAAGTCATTGCGCCAGTGCGTGAATGGGGCATGACGAGAGATGAAGAAATCGAATACGCCAAGGAGAAAGGCATACCTGTACCGGTAGATCTAGAAAACCCTTATTCCATTGACGCCAATATTTGGGGGCGTGCTTGTGAAGCTGGGGTATTAGAGAATCCATGGACCGAAGCGCCAGAGGGTGCCTTTGATTGGACACAATCCCCAGAAGAAGCGCCAGACACACCTGAGTATATTGAAATCGGGTTTGAAGAGGGGGTTCCAGTCTCCTTAAACAATCAAAAAATGGGACTTGTAGATCTGATCGAGTTACTCAATGACATTGGAGGCAAGCATGGCGTGGGGCGTATCGATCACGTTGAAAATAGACTCGTTGGGATTAAATCCAGAGAAGTATATGAAAACCCAGCCGCTTTAATCTTAATCGATGCCCATCAAGAATTGGAATTCCTCACTCTGACCAGAGATGTGCTCAAGTTTAAGAAGCAGGTAGAACAACAGTTTACTCAGATCATTTATGATGGCCAGTGGTACTCTCCTTTAAGAGAAGCACTTGAAGCGTTTGTTGATCAGACGCAACAAAATGTGACCGGCACGCTACGTGTCAAATTATATAAAGGTAATATGCAAGTGGTTGGACGTCAATCCCCACATAGCTTATATAATGAGGAACTTGCCACGTACTCAACAGGCGACGCTTTTGACCATAATGCTGCAGTCGGATTCATCCAACTATGGGGACTCTCGACAAAGGTTTATAGTGAAGTTCAAAAGAGCAATGGTAAGGAACAGAAAGGTCTGAAACATATTAACCTTCAACCGAGCGTACCGGAGCCAGGAGTTAAGGAACATGTCTAAGTTATGGGGCGGTCGTTTTACCAAAGAGACGAACCACTTAGTAGATGAATATACCGCGTCCATTTCCTTCGATCAGGCCTTAGCGCTAGAGGATATCGAAGGAAGTATCGCCCACGTTACGATGCTTGCCGAACAAAACATCATAGAGGCACACGAAGCGGACACGATCAAAGAAGGTCTACAAAAGATTAAGGAAAAATATCTTAATGGGGAGCTCCGTTTTTCTGTAGAAGATGAAGATATTCACATGAATATTGAAAGACTGCTCATAGAAGAAATCGGGACTGTTGGTGGAAAGCTGCATACAGGGCGCAGTCGGAATGATCAAGTGGCTACCGATATGCATCTGTATTTGAAGAAGAAGATTAATCAATTTATTTCACAACTCATTGATGTTCAACGGGCCATTATCAATCAAGCAGAAGCGCATGTGCATACGATCATACCAGGGTACACGCACCTCCAACGCGCACAGCCAATCTCTTTTGCACATCATTTACTCGCTTACTTCTGGATGTTTGAACGAGATAAAAGTCGTCTCCAAGATAGCCTCAAACGTGTGGATTTCTCTCCACTTGGGGCTGGAGCACTAGCGGGGACCACTTTCCCCATTAATAGACAGCGAACCGCAGAACTACTAGGTTTCGAGAATGTCTACCCTAACAGCTTAGACGCCGTCAGTGACCGGGACTTTATTCTGGAGTTTCTGTTTGACGCTTCGACCATTATGACTCACATGTCTCGATTATCCGAAGAACTCGTCATCTGGTCTAGTCAAGAATTTCAGTTCGTCGAGCTTGATGATGCTTTCTGTACCGGTTCTAGTATCATGCCACAGAAGAAGAATCCGGATGTTCCTGAGCTGTTAAGAGCCAAGACGGGGAGAGTGAACGGTAATCTTGTAGGGCTTCTCACTGTACTCAAAGGGCTGCCATTAGCGTATAACAAGGATATGCAAGAGGATAAAGAGGGGATGTTCGACGCCGTCCAAACGTTAGATGGCGCTCTTGCCTTACTGGCCCCTTTAATCGACTCCATGAGCGTGAACAAGGATCAGATGAAGCAAGCGGTAGAACAAGATTATTCCAACGCTACTGACCTCGCAGATTACCTTGCAGCAAAAGGGTTGCCTTTTCGAGAAGCGCACGAGGTGACAGGTCAGGTTGTGCTGTACGCCATCCAACACAAGAAGATGCTCTCCCAGCTTACCTTAGAGGAGTACAATACCTTTCATGATTTCTTTGATGAGCAGGTTTACGATGCCATACAGCCGGAGCAGGTTGTAGCGGTACGGAACAGTGAAGGGGGCACAGCGCCAACGGAGGTTGAAAAACAAATACAGCTCGCAAAGCATTTAATAGATGGGAAAGAAGACTGCTAAGACGCTATGTGTTAGTAGTCTTTTTCATTTTTTCGAGCTTTCGAGCTCTTATAATAGAAAGCTGAGACCGTATGACTTGATAGCTCTATTTGATACGACCGTGGGTTTGATAGAATGGCCAAAATGAATACCATAAGTTCGTGAAAAGCATGAGCTCCCGTGTTAGTAAAATTAACCATATATTGCAAACGGGCACATATACATATGGCTAGACGAAAGCTATACTAGAATTGAGAATAAAATACATGCTACTGAAAGGAAGGAGACCGACATGACATTGACAAGTCAACCAAGAATCCGTCCCAAGGCGCTATCAGTCATAACTTTAATTGCAAGTTTAGCACTTATATGTATCTTTATACCATTCACAGATACTGAAGTCAGCGCAGCTGAACAAACCTCAGTGAAGGTAGATGGACAAGCTGTCGTTTTCCCCGATACCCAACCGACTGTGTCTCAGGGACGCACGTTAGTCCCCCTACGCCCGATCGTTGAAGCCATGGGTGCAGATGTACAGTGGGATTCTGACAATAGGGTTGCTCATATTGCAATGGAAGGACAAGCTGAACTGAGTGTGCCCGTGGATTATCAGTATGTACAGTTGGACACGCAGGGAGAGTCTGCTGCAATAAAGATTGACGTGCCGGCACAAGTTCTACATGGACGCACAATGGTACCATTACGTGTAATTGGAGAAAGTTTGGGCTACCGCGTCAATTGGGATAGTCAAACGTCCACCGCCGCATATGTGAAGACGGATGAAACACAACAAACATTCCAAAGCTATACAGTCGATGGTGATATTGAAAAACTTCATCCGTATGAGCTTGACGTTTTCTGGAGCGTGAATGAAAAAAGAGCATCCGCATCCGTTCAACCTCTCGCTTTACATGTGGACCTCAGTCTAGTGGCTAGGGAAAAATCTAAGGATATGCTAGACAATGGGTATTTTGACCATACGTCTCCAACGTACGGGACACCATTTGAAATGATGACGGAGTTCAACTTAAGCTACCGTGCAGCAGGTGAGAACATCGCTGCCGGACAACGTTCCCCCGAAGAGGTGATGAACGGCTGGATGAATAGTCCGGGCCATCGACAAAATATCGAGAGTGAATCCTTCACTCATATTGGTGTGGGCTTTGTATCGGGTTCTACAGGTTATAGAAATTATTGGACCCAAATGTTCATGACGCCTTAATTACGCTTAGACACTCAACTTGATTTAATTATCTAAGTAAAACCAAATAAGGCTATTGTTTATAAGAAGCTGCCAATTCTTTGGCGGCTTTTTTATTGTCTGAGAAAATCAATACATATACCAAAAGTTTTAAAATTTATTATACTGACAATGAGTGTCTATTGATACAAAAAACGAACGAACACTAGTTCTATTATCCTGTACATTATGGCATATGGCTACAGTGACGAGAAAAAGTGACGTCAAGATTAGGCACTTCCTCTCATTTATTTCCTTTCTCATTTTGTTATGCTTATATTGTTAAAAAAGTAAAAGGAGAGTGAGAGGATGAGGGGAAAATTTTCTCTACTTGTGTTGTTGGGTCTCATTTTGTCAATCATGGCTACAATGGGATTTCAAGTCCAGGCTACAGGGCAAGAGTTTAGGGCAGTTCATGTTAATCATGACACTGGGGGGAATGAATCAGCTAAAGTCGTCTTAAATTTAGTAACATTGGATGAAGATGAGTTCTTCATTGCAGCAACAATTAAAGTAGACGACAATTACCAAAATTATGATATTGAGCAAAAAGGGAACGTCAAATTTGTAGAAGGACCTGCACAGTATGTCATGCTACCTGAAGAGAAAAGGATTAGTCCTAGACAGTATGCCTTAGTGCAGGCTGAGATACTCTACGAAGTTGATGAACAGAATTTGTGGGTTAATAAATCATTAGCAAATGAAGACGTGATGAGATTTGTCTTTGACAAAGGGGAAAGAGAGTCTGTGGTATTTGAGGTAAGCGTGTCTGAACTAGATGAGCGGTTCCAGCAACAGGTTTATGAACTTGATACGCGAAACCTTACGGAGGGGCAAGCACCACTAACGCTATCTTATTGGGATCGTGAAACATTAAATTATAATACTATAGAAGAAACCTATGAAACAAATGGGCATACACATAGTACATTAACCACATATGGGGTTAACGGTACAGTATACAATTTATTAAGTAAAGATAGGGTCCATGATCAACTCGTTTTCAATGTGAATACACATAGCAACTATGAGGAAGGCGAGGGTCGTATACAAACGAAGGTTCAAGTAGACGCACAAACAAAAGAGATCTACCGTGCATATTACGATGAATGGACAGTCAGTCAGCAAACGAATAACATTGCATTAGGGCAGCGTACCCACGATGCATATCCTATTGTTTCTAGACTAGACTTAGATCCCCCTTCTAAAGAGTCTAGTGGCTCACCTGAATATTTATCCACCTATCTTTGGGAAAGCTCTGGAGGAGTGTTAAACAATACCAGCTTAGACAGCCTTCCATTAACCCTTTGGCGCTATAAACAACAAAACCTCGTTGATCATACGTTATCAGAGCCAACAAAAGAGAAGCAAGTAATAGAGGTTCCACACAATCATATGACTGCCGTATACCAAGCCGGTGATGGAACGTACCCCCAAGCATCTGAGAAAGCTTGGAGTGACCTATACCTCCATGCCGAGGGTCAAGAGTTTACGGTACAGTACGATATAGGAAACTATAATACCCGTCTCCTTACCACGAATATGGCTGATGCATATGTACGTACTGTTAAGTGGCAGATACCGGTCCAGTGGGGGAAACGAACGATGACAATCGATCACGTGACCGAGGTACAGCATGCAGAATAGAACATCTTAAATGGCACTCAAGGTGCTATATAGCTGCCACTCAAGACTACAATTTAAAATGTAATATATGTTAAATTCATTAATAATATTGACTATAATATAATAACCCCCTTACGTCGTATGAAATACTGACACAAGGGGGTGCTCTTCTCCCACCGTATTTAAGGTTCTCTAAGAGAAATGAAAATGTGCTGGCTAATCAACCTTTTGTTACACGGTTATTTCTTCACCTGTTGTCATGTTGATAAGTGCGGGTGAGGTTGATCTTTAGCCTCCTAAGACTTAACCTTGCTTTCGGTGACAATTTTAATCTTTTTAGACAGTTCTTCAGCTTTTTCTAAAGCTTGCTGACCTGATGCCCCCTTGGTAATGAGGTATCCTAATCTGCTCCACGAACTTGTTAAGTCTCTAATGACCCATCCAGGCTTTGCAAAAACATTTAAATTAACCGTGTCTGGGTCAGCTAGAACGTCCTCTTTGCCAGTCACCTTTTCTACAATACCACCAGGCTGATCGATGATAAAGTGAATAGCAACGGCAGGGTATCGATCATACACTTTTTGGGCGTCAATATCGGCTAGTAACTTGAGAGTGATTTCATAAGGGCATTGACCCTCTTTCATTTTGATGAGATCGAAGATAAAATCCCCTGGTGCTCTGCCTGCACATTCCACCAGGTAAACATCCTCGTTATCCATGATCCACTCTGAGTGTAAAATACCGTTCTCAATATTAAGATCATCGATCACATGATTGATATAGTCATTTACTTTTTGCCTTTGTTTCTCATTGACGTCTGCAGGCAAATAGTGACCTAATTCTACAGGATAAGGTCCGTCCGAGGTATGCTTACAGGTGATATTATGAAATGCAACCACACCATCTTTGACGATAGTTTCGGTACTAATTTCTCTTCCTTGTACAATTTCTTCAACGATGTATTCCCACTCGAGGGTGCGGTCGGCCTCAAAAACCCCTTCAGAAGCACTGAGTGTGTGTTCCCATGCGGCGTCTATATCTTTTTCATCAAAAATTTTGATGACCCCTGTGCTAGCTTGACGATTAGCAGGCTTCAGTATGATGGGTTGATTGATGTTTAGAAAGAAGTCACGAACGTCTTCAGCTGTTTCAACTTGTTGATATTGAGGTTGTTGGATTGGACTCTCTTTTAAGGCATTTCGTAGCTTAATTTTGTTTGTTAAGGCGTAAGCTGCTGTGGTGCCAAGTCCAGGAAGACCTAGTTCACTAGAGGCCAGTGTCGCACATTGGACAGCATACTCTACACCAGGAATAATGATGTTAGCTTTCACCTCGTTAGCGACCTTCATCACATCTTTGTAGGCCTCTTCATTAAGTTGATATTCTATATAGTAGGCCTTTGTTATTTTACCATCAAGAACATCACCTAGATTTCTCTTATTCCAAATATCTTTTTCTTCTACTATATATAGGTTAAGAGAGTCATACTCATTTAATTTATTGACCCATGATATATTAGTTCCGATTAGTAAGACGTTCATCAATAGTCACCTCTTCCTCAATTTTAAAAGCGACACGATCGAGTAGTTCGTCGGCTAAATCCTTTGTCTGTTTGTCATCGCGGACAATAAAATAACCTAGCCTTGAAAAGAAGCCATCTGGTGGAGTGAAGTATCGCTTTCCAACTTGGCAGTAAGGACTGATTTTGAGATCGTGAAGTTGCGGAATGTTTTCTGTGTCTAATGTTGGGGGTTCAGTTAATACACCAGTTTTATACGGTGTGATGATTCTCATACTTGCATATCCATCTTTATTTGGGGTCAGATCAGGTTTTAAACCTAGACATACTTTCAAGGATTCGCGGGCTAAGTTGATACCTGAGGCTAAATGTGTAATCAATGGAATACAGTCGCCACCGAGCCGACCTGCCACCTCTATCACGACTGGCCCTTCACGTGTGAGACGAAATTCCAAATGAAAAGGACAATGGTCAATGTCTAGGGAAGATAAGGCTTTCTCTGTTGTATGATAAATGTCTGCTTTCACACGGTCTTCTAGCTGGGCTGGAAAATCATGTCCTATCTCTTCAAAAAATGGCTCAGGGCTCAGTTGCTTACTCGTAATACCAGAATAGTAGATATTATTGTTATGTATCACGCCATCTATACTGAATTCTGGTCCTTCTATATACTCTTCAATCATAAACGCCTGCCCCTTATGACGTAGGGCGAGATAAGATTGTTGAGCTTCTTTCTTATTTAATACTTTCTGAACACCTATACTACTCCATCCACTGACGGGTTTGATTACAGCAGGATAGGTAACATGGTCAAAGCCCGGGTCATACTCATGATGAATATATGCCCATGCAGGTGAGGGAACGTTGTTTTCCTGAAATAAATGTCTCATCTTACTTTTGTCACGCACGTTAAATCGAGCATGGAGAGGGATACTGGGTAAGTGAAAGTGATGGCACACTTCTGACACGATTGGTACAAACGCTTCAACATAAGTCGTCACTCCGGCCAGCTTCGGGGCAAAACCCTCAAGTGCATCACAAATCGCATCTGTTGTTATGGCATCTACTTCAATGTAATGATGGGCATACGCCTGTTCCCACGTCATTTGCTGGTTATGAATAATGAGTACTTCATAATCCAGCTTGGAAGCTTCCTCTAGGATGTAATAACGGTAATCCTTGACACCAGATCCTATAAAGACAATATACACATTAAAGCCTCCTATAACGACATCATGTATTTTTTTTGCAAACGTCATTTTTAAAAATAGTCATATTGCCTTCTTGACTATTTATTCCTATATTTAATAATATTAGGATATACCCCATCTCGTTGACTATATTATAACAAAAGTTCAAATATTTTTAAAATTAAAATTTTTAGGAGGGACATGATGCATAAGGGACCCATTACATGTGTTGTGGTTAGTAAAGATGGTCGTACGGTTTACACAGGGGGTTATGATAAGAGATTATTCGCTTGGGACAGAAAGAATGATACATATGAATTAGTAACTGAACATGAGCACTTAATTACTAGTTTAGCCCTCTCAAGTGATGGTGAAACATTAGCATGTGGTTCATCTGATCATACCATATCTCTTCACAATACCAAGTCAAATCAATTAATAGGTAAGTTGATTGGGCATTCAGATGATATTGAAACCGTTGCGTTCGGTAAAGATGATCAATGGCTAGTATCAGGATCTAATAATTTAGATAGTCGTGTGCTCGTTTGGGACCTAAAAACTAAAAGTATTGTACAGCAATTTAAAGGCCACCATAATGGCAGTGTTAACGATATACACGTTTTTGGGGATAGAGTCTACTCGGCTGCCGATGATGGCAATGTGTTTATTTGGGATATTCATACTGGCCAAGTGATAAAGAATCTAGCACCATTTGATTGTGACCTTGACGCTTGTGATGGCAATAATGAAAAAGGTTTGTTTGCACTAGGAATGGATGATGGAACGGTTATTTTTTACGACTCTTATAGCGGTAAAGAGTTGGACAAGTTTTCAGCACATGAGTTTGGTGTTAAATGTCTTACATTCTCACCCTCCGGTAGTCAATTTCTCACAGCAGGTTATGACCACCAAATTAAGATTTGGTCTACGGACTCATTAGAATTAATATCAACATTACCCTCGTATCAGTATCAATGGGAACGTTCAGTCGTGTGGACACCGGATGAAAAGTGTATCGTTGGCGGTAGCTTCGGTGTGAAATACTGTATTTGGGATATAGAAAAGGAACAATTTGTAGGTCACGATACTGAAAGGGCAACCCCGTCTATTAATGATATTGCTATCGATTCGAAGGGTAATATAGCCACAGCTTCTGACGATGGCAAATTCAGAATAAATGGGGATGACGTTGGGGAAGCCAACTTAGTCCTTAATAACGCTGTTACATTGTCTTTGGATGGTAGGTATGCCGTATGGGGCGACCATTCTAGTCAAGTTCATCTCTACGATACAATTAAAAATGACATTAAATTCTCATTAGAGACAAAAGGTCCAGTCAATGTCATCAAATACTCAAGTGATGATCATAGTTTTTATGTCGGGACATACGCTGGGTACGTCCATCAGTTTAGCCCTGATGCCCAGGAGTGGAAAAACGAATGGAAATTGCACACAGGGGCCATTAAAGGATTGGATATCTCTGATGGCACCATGGTATCGGGTTCATCAGACGGTTCTATACGGGTAATCAATTTAAGTCGTGCGGAAAGCTACAACATCGTAGGGACATTAAATATAGTTGATGACTTAGCATTAACGAATGACAATGATGCCATCGTTGTTGTGGGGAGAGATTTACTCGTAAGGTTGTATAGTCTGACGACTGGAAAAATAATCGACCAACATACGTTACACAGATATTCCTTGAAAAGTGTTGACATCGATGAGGATAATACCATTTATGCCGGAGACTACTGGGGAAACGTCTCTATCTGGAATCCGTATTTGAATAAGGAACCGAAGTTTATAAAAGTGGCCCAAAATGGAATCAGTGGTATTCAATGTCATAAAAATAAAGCTTATGCTGCATCTTATGATGGTGGTGTGTATTCTATTGATCTCACTGGCAATGTTAGAGAGGAACTAAGACTCTTCGATCAATCCAAAATATTGACCGCATAGTATGGCAACATCCATCAGCATAACGGTAAAGGTAATCTGTACACGTATAGGTTACCTTTCCTTTTATTCAATTCAGAAGGAGAGAATGTGGCTTGAATAAATTACAAATCATAGGTGCTCTCATCGAACAAACCAAAAGTAAAATGCAAAGTGGGACAAATATCATTGGCATAGCACTTGAAGTTGATCAGGTTTATCACTTTTGTTTTCATAGTTTAGAAGATGGCCACCATGAGGGGTATAATTTGAAAGATTTTCACTTGGCCTCGCATATCATTTTAACTTTGGACCCTCCATTGCAATCAGAGTTAGGGAAGATCGTACAGGAGATCAATCAAACCGATATGACTATTTTAGGGCCATTTTATGATAATGAAGAGAAAACATTAAGCTCAACAGTATCGCCACACAACAATACCCAAATACATTACTTTCCTATTTCTGAAGCAGCCAATTTATATCTACCACAATATATATTTCATCAATGTAACAGACCCTATATTTTAGCATCATGGGGGATGTCCATCGACGGTAAGATTGCCGCAAAAACAGGAGATTCTAAGTACATCAGTAATGGGGGTTCCCTTCATTATGTCCATGCCTTAAGAAACCAGAGTGATGGTATTATGGTTGGTATCGGTACTGTACTACAGGATGATCCTAAATTGACAACAAGATTGAAAGATACAAAACAGGTCAATCACCCAACAAGAATCATTTTAGACAGCCATTTAAATATACCTGAAGATAGTAACATCGTTAAATTAACTAAGGAGGGGGTAGGACACACTATTATTTTTTGTGAAAGAGGTCCAAAACCTAAAAAGAATGATCTTACCACATGTGGGATAGAAGTGATTGAAGTTAACAGAACAGAGTCTGGTCTAGACATGATAAACATTTTAGAAGAGTGTACCCAAAGAAATATTAAATCTATTTTAGTCGAAGGTGGTTCTTCCGTTTTAGGTACGCTTTTTGACTTGGATTTAGTAGATAGAGTCAAATGCACGATCAGCCCCGTAACCATTGGAGGGACAGAAGCTATCACCCCTGTTGGTGGGAAAGGCATTTTGAGTCTTCAGGATAAGAAGGAACTAGAAGAATTAGAGCGTTTAGAAGTCAATGGAGACGTCATTATTTCAGGTATCGTTAAGGGACATCAGGCTCAAAATTACATAGAGGCTCGTGCAGAATTAGTAAAGATATGATATGAGGTGTTCACAATTAAGAAAAAACTGATGGTACTAGGGAATATCGGTTATGAAAAGATGCATATCGAGGCCACACAGAGAGGCTATGAAACGATTGTTATCAGTGATGGATCAAAAAAAAATGCTCACCTCCCTGATCAATTTGTTCAGATCGACACTTTAAATGAGATAAACATCTTAAAAGATATTATTAAAAAGGAACAACCGAGCATTGTGATATCTAGAGGGAGCCCAAATTTTGAGTTTCAAAGTGTAAGAGATAATTTATTAAGACATTGGTTATTAAATATGAACCCTCAGTCTACTTTTGTCAATGCAAGTGATATGACTTCATCTATTTCTCATAATAAAGCAATGATGCGTCATCACTTTTTATTAAATGATCTACCAGTTAATGAAGGTTTTATGATTGATAACAATAAAGGCCAATTAGAGCTCGTTGAAAAAATAGAATACCCCTGTGTTGTTAAAAAAGTACACGGATCATCAAGTGAGGGGGTATTTATCGTAAACGGGGCAGAACAGCTTAAAGCGATTTTAGATTCTATGCACGATCAAACCTTTTTAATCGAAACGTTTTTTGATGGCATTGAAGTCGGTTTGGAAGTCATCGTCACTGAAGAGGACGTTTATTTTTACCCACCTGCATTTTTGGGGCGTACAGGAGATGTAAAAACATTTAACCGGATAAGGTATGCCCCTTTTGCTATCATTGACAGCCTGTTTGACCAGATCACGACCGTATTACGTAATTATATTAAACGTCAGTTTGAGCACTTTGTTGGGGTAATCCAATTTGACCTGATGGTAAATGAAGAAGAAAATACGTGGATAGTAAGCGAACTAAACGCGCGCCTCAGTGGTGTCAGTGATTTGAACGCAGCCTTAGTAGCCCCTTCTCCTTTTCATGTACTATTAGACTTAGGTGAAAATCCATCGAGTGACATTAAGCTAAGGCAAAAAGTGCCATGTGTGATGGAATGTCCAGTAACGATCGATGAGACAAGTATAGATCAAATAAAAAATCACCCTCGCATTACATACTTCAAAGATGTTATTAACATGGACGAGATGATATTAACGATTGTCGGTGACTCTCCAACCGTTATTTACTCTACGCTTATGGATTTACCTGTACAGATTAGACCAGAGATTACCGAGCAATTATTACACCTTCAAAAGCAGCCGATCATTTAGAGGGGGGAGAAGTGTGTATTCAAAACATATTTTAGTCATCGGTGCTGGTAATGATACAGAGAGTGCATTCAAGACAATGCTTGAAAATGACTATTACATTACTTTTGTCGGTGCACCGTATTTTAATAGTTATGCCAAGTTGGTGCATCAAAATGTGATTTATGATACAAGCACTGGACATGACGACTTGTATGATTTACTTGACACGATCAACCATCAGCATCCATTTGACGCAGCTGTCACCTTTTCAGAGCTGGATGTTGAGCTAACAGCAAAGATAAGTGAGAGGTATCAATTAATCAGTATATCTCCGGAAACGGCCAAGTTATGTAGGAACAAGTATTTAATGCGAACGCGATTTGAACATTACGATTTACCACAACCACGATTTGAAAAAGTCAAAAGTGCCGATGACATCTCATCATTTCTACATAAGTTAAACAAGCCTGCTGTCCTTAAACCAACGGATAACGGTGGCAGTGTAGGTGTCATTAAAATAACAGGGCCAGATGACCAACAGATCAGTGAGAAGTATCAAGATACGCTGAACGTGTCCAAGAATCAAACGCTACTCATAGAAGAATTCATTGAGGGAGAAGAGTTTAGTATAGAAGTGATTGTTCAACACGCTGTTCCTCAGGTTATCACAGTTGTTGATAAAGCCGTTGCAGGGAAGGATCAGCAGCATTTTGTAGAAGTAGGACACACTGTTCCTAGCTTACAGCCTGTTGAAGTCCAAGAAGCATTAAAGGAATTAGCCATCAAAGGGGTTAATGCATTAGGTATGGAGAACGGTGTGGCGCATGTTGAAATAAAGAAAAGCAACAACACGTATTATCTTATTGAGATTGGCGCTAGATCAGCGGGGGATAATATTCCACTCTTGATTGAAAAAAGTTACGAATGGAACTACTACAATGCCATACTAGATGTTGCCTTAGGCCAAAAATATTCTAGTATACCTGATAAAGCATCATACTATGCTAGTATCTCCTACTTTTTCGGAGATACTGGTAAGCGGGTGACATCCTTCCCCAAAATAAAAGACTATCATCAAGAAGTAGAAGAGATTAAGTATAGTGTCAAAATAGGGGATACGATTCGACCGTTACATGCCAATTATACGAGAATGGGATATGTCATGTTTAAGGTGCGCGAACCTTATAATATAAAAGACATGCAGACCGTTTTCACTAAAAAATTCAGCCCCATGACGGAATAAGGGAATTCGTGTAAGAAAGGAAGGGATGGCTTGAAAAATCTTATAAAAAATAGAAGCTTTATCATCATGTGGATCGCTCAAACCGCTTCAGGTTTGGGGAATACATTTTCTATCTTTATCATGTCATGGTTATTATATGATCTAACCAGCTCTACGACTTCAATGGGATTATTATGGTTTTTATTTATGGTCGCAACCGTAACCAGTCAATTGTTTTCTGGCCCGTATATTGACCGATTTCCCTTAATGAACATGATGATCTTCTCTGAATTATCCAGAGGGATTATCTTTATATTACCGGCAGTATTGTATTTTATGGACGCGTTGACCCCCATGTTTATTTATATGACAGCTATTATAGTCGGCTTAGTCGAACCTATATTTAGACCCTCAAGTATGGCTTATTTAACGACGATTGTACCTAAAAACTTATTGATGAAAGCAAATTCTTTGCTTGAAGGAACACTACAAACCATGATGCTGATAGGTCCCACATTGGGCGGTGTTTTAGTTTCATTTCTAAGCCCGCTATTCGTCATTGTCATGTTAATTGCTGTACTGGTCATGTCCTCCATTATTTTAACTCGCCTACCTAAGAGTGAGGAGAAAGGCGAAGAGAACAAAGTTAAGAAACATAATTGGATTAAAGAGTTTAAGGAAGGGATTACATTTTATAAAAAGCATACCCTGTTTATGTGGTTAGGTGTTCTCATTGTGGCTATTAATCTTAGTGCGGGCGCTTCCCAACCCATTCTATTACCTTATGTGATGGAACATCTTGATGGGAATGCGTTTCAATACGGTTTGTTAACCTCAGGGGTTGCGGCGGGCATGATACTTGGCTCATTTGTACTAGGCTTAAAGAGCGAATACCAAAATTTAAAAACGATCATGTTAGGTGCTTTGTTACTCGGTGCTATCTCTTTGGTTGGGCTGGGTTTTGTCACCAACATCACCTTGGCAGTTATATTTATTGCCTTCAACGGCTTTTTTATCGTCATATTTAATATCAATAATACAACTCTGTACCAAAAGAAGGTCCCAGATCATATCAAAGGACGTGTTTTTTCAGTTCGCATGTTATTATCTAGAATTGGGATGCCCATAGGGGCTATGATTGGTGGGATGGGTGTAAGCCTACTCGGTTATCAATATTACTTTTTGATTCTAGGGTTGCTCCCTATTATTCCATGCCTCATTGCTTGGTTCTTACCCGCCTTTAACCAGTTAAATGAAAAGGATTTTAAAGAAACGGATAATGAACTGAACGTCTAATAACTAAAAAACCTTGATTGGTCATGAATACCCTAGTGGGTAGACTAAGTTTGCCTACCTTAAAGGGAGTACAGACCTTTCAAGGTTTTTTAATGCAAAAATATTTTTTAATGCTATACATTTGAATGAATTTCATAATACCGATTTTATGCCCATTCTAGACTACATATAGATATCGTTAAAAACGTTCGATACTATATGTAGTCTAGAATGGGCGGTTCAATAACTTATGACATTCATTCATTTGATATAAAATTTAGATTCTTTTTGAAACACTATACCGATACACCACGAGTGTGAGGTTACCTTATTTTATCTGCTCATACGTTTCTTTATCACATACCACAAACAACTTGGCGTCGTTAGGAATAGGTTCGTCAAGCTTCCGGTTTATATCCAGCTGATGACGATCGGCCACGAGTGTCGCTCCCTGGTTCAATAGCGCCATAAACGCGTCGCGGTAATTTTTCCAGTCTGGTTTGGCCGTGATTTCAAATAAATTGTCACCGTATTTCTTGCTCATAAGCTGACGGAACAATTCACTAGACCCCTGATGCAAGGACGCTTGAGCCACGAGCCGCGAAATGGCTTCGTTAGATAAAATAAATTCGTCAATGTTAACATGCTTGAATTTAGAGATATGACTTTCTTTCATAATTTCTACGATGGTATGGACATTCTGGTTGTGTTCCTCGGATAGTTTTTCAACCGCAGAGGCAATTAGGAGTGACTTACCGTCTGCAAAGACAGCGTTTGAAATGTCCTCGTCTGCAAAGATAGACACACTTCGTGCATGAAACAGGTTTGCACTGAGAAGCACGTCCTCATCAGAGGGATATCCCTGAACAAAGTGCACATGACCTTCAGGAAAAGGACTCTTTTCTTGTTCTCCAATATAAACAAAAGTGGCTTTAGGGTCACTATCTAATATTTCTTTGATCGCTTGTCTAATTTTGCTGACACTACCAATGAAGATATAATGTTTTTCACCTTTATACTCCAATTTGCCCTCCTCCTTTAGCTGCCGATAAGTATACAATGAGTCCATGACTTTACCTATTAAGAGCCCGATAATACCAATGCCGAAGACGTATAAAATCCCCATAGTATAAGCCTTGCCCAATGTGGTGGTCGGAGACAGATCTCCATATCCCACGGTAACAACAGTCGTCATCACCAACCACAAGGCATCAAGGGGCGTGTCAAACGTCTGAGGTTCTATATAAAATAGTATTGCAGAGCTCCCAAAGACAATCACAAAGGCGAACGAAATGATGTTAATGAACTTCGTTCTTAATAGTTTGACGAGATAGCGGGTAAAAAAATGCATGATAACGCTCCTTAATCTAAGATAAATGGGAACTTAGTCACTCTTTATGTTACCACATCCTCATAAGAATTTTAACGAAAAAAGAGGCCTTATAGTGGCCTCCAGTTTTCTTCTTTCTCTGCATAAACTGTTGTAATGAAGATCGTTAACCTATAATGTGCACCTTTTTATCGAAACTGCGGCAGCTAGAAAGGGCACAAACTTTACCACTAATCCCAACATCGACGCCATGAGAAAAATCAACTTCTACACACAATTCCGCATTCGCTAATAAAGCGTTACCTTTAATACACTGTTTGGGTTGCGAGGGATCGAGTCTGAAGCTTCCGATCTCATAGCCAAGTAGCTTCACGTCTACTTCGACAGAAGGGGGGGTGAGACTGGCCTTAAACTCAATGGATAGTGGCCCAATGTTAATAGCATAACTGTACTCACCCGGTTTGCCTAAAACGTCATCAGGGATAGCACCGGACGCGTAGAGATCCTGCTCGTCGATGCTATGTAAAGCGAGGACAGAAGCGATACTTTTTGGTGTGCCACCGTGGGATTTCACCGCTTGATCCGCGTATCCTTTCATCTGACCACAAGAAAGGAAGAAGGGTTTCGAAGTGACAGTGATGTCAAGCTCTTGTTCAGGCTCTCTCCAGTTATAATCTGCTGAGACACTGACTATGCCGTAGCTAGCATTGACTTTACCACTCGGCTTATCCGGTATATCCACCCCATATTTTTTCGCATCAGCTCTCAATGCCTCGAATACCTTCCTGTCTACATTTGTATAAACCCAAGTTGCACAAGAACCCATCATGACATCTCTCCCTTAAATGATATTTTCGAAAGGGCGGTGCACCTGACCGCGCTTCGTTCGAACGTCTACATTGTAAAACGGTGGGCGGTCATATGATGAGTGACTGACGTCATGGTTTCAGTCATAAGCTGAAACTGACCGTTTCAGGAGAGATCAGGACCGCAGCTTATAGGTAGATCGTAAGCATGATTTCCACTGTGCGCACATACATCAAGAATAGAGACATCTGACAGAGCACCTTAGGTGGGAGGCGAAGGGTTATGACACAATGGAAGGATGCGTTCAGGAATTATATGAAAAAAAAGAATCAGGCGTACTGTTCAGATAAGCTAATGGATCGGTTGAGTGGGTTAAACCCACAAATGCCCCAACATGAGAAGCACAGGTGGAGAAGGGTTGAACAACAACTACAGGCACGGAGAGCAACTGTGAGAGAGTCGAAGGGACGGATTCGAGTGAGGCACGTTGAGGAAGATCAGGAACGCATCCGTGTTCACTATGATGCGAACATAGCTTGGAGGATTGAACATAGGCAAAGCGAGTACCTTCAGCGGTGGGTAGAACAACGGGTCTGCCATTTGTCTGCAGACCGTTGGCGGGTAGAAACAGATGAAGGTAAAGAGGTTGAAGGTGCTGGTCAGCAACATGCACCCTCACATGTGGTATGGGAGGAAGAACCGGTCTATCAAGCTCAGAACCCGAATGAAAAGCGTGTGACGTATGATCGTGAGAAAGCGGTTGCTTACGCCCATCGCTGGTGGAATGATTATAACCCTCAATTCAGGTCCTTTGAGGTGGATTGTACGAATTACATCTCCCAGTGTTTATGGGCAGGTCATGCACCGATGAAGTATTCATCAGACCGTGCCAAGGGATGGTGGTATCGCTTTGAACCAGTGAATTGGAGTTTTAGCTGGAGCGTGGCTCATAGTTTGCGTTGGTATTTACCGAATAGTCAGTCCGGTTTACGAGGGAGAGAAGTGACTTCCGCTGATCAATTAAGGCCAGGCGATGTGATCTGTTACGATTTTGATGGCGATGGACGTTGGCAACATACCACCATTGTAGTTGCTAAGGACGGCGCAGGGGAACCGCTAGTGAATGCTCATACTAGTAACAGTCAGAACCGTTATTGGGATTACACGGACTCTCACGCCTGGACGGAGAATATAAAATATAAGTTTTTTAGAATAGCAGATCATTTTTAATCCATGTTCATTAGGTGTATAATGACTGAAGTAGAATGTTGTATGTATCTAGGCAATTATATAACGGATTTTAGCAGTGATATCTAAAGGAGCCAGCATGTAAAAAAACAATGACAACGTGATAGAGGTGGCATCGTGGGATTTCATATCGTACTATATCAACCTGAAATACCGTATAACACAGGTAATATTGCACGGACATGTGCGGCAACGAACACAACGTTACATATTATTAGGCCGATGGGTTTCTCAACGAATGACCGCATGTTGAAAAGAGCCGGGTGTGATTACTGGCATTCTGTTGATGTCCGTTATTACGATTCATTACAGGAATGTATGGAGCAGTATGCTAAGCACCGGTTCTTTTTTGTGGAGACGGACGGCGCTAAGACATATACCGAAATCTCGTATCAAGATGGGGATTTCTTCGTATTTGGAAAAGAAACAACCGGCATCCCTCAGTCGATACTCGACGAACACAAAGAGAACTGGGTGAATATCCCTATGAGTGTAGAGCATGTCCGCTCTCTAAATTTATCTAATACGGCCGCCATTCTCGTGTATGAAGCACTAAGACAATTGCAATTTCCTGGGTTGAGGTGAACAAACAATGACAAAAGCAATATTATTTGATCTAGACGGCACATTATTACCAATGGATACTGAACAGTTTGTAGAAAATTACGTGAAGCGACTCGCCAAGCATGTCGCGCAAAAGATGGACCCCAAGGCATTCGTTGATGCTTTGTGGAAGGCAACCCAAGCCATGATTGAGAACAAAGAACGTCATTTGACTAATGAACAGGTTTTTGAACAAACATTCCTTGCATTATCTGAAAAAGAGCGAGCGGATATGTGGCCCCTTTTTGATGAGTTTTATGAGACGGTGTTTCCCACGTTAGCAGATTGGACAAAGCCAACACCGATCGCCAGAAAAGTGGTACAAGAAGCGTTAGACCAAGGTTACAAAGTAGCTGTAGCGACGAATCCAGTTTTTCCACATGCAGCTATTGCGCACCGTTTGACGTGGGCAGATTTGGACGATCTCCCATTTGAAGTGGTCACCGTATATGAGAACAGTACCTTTACGAAGCCGCATGCAGAGTATTACCAGGCCATATGCGATAAGCTAAATCTACAGCCAGAAGCGTGTATCATGGTCGGTAATGACATGCAGGAAGATATGGTGGCCAGCCGACTCGGAATGAAGACGTTCCTCGTTGAAGAATACGCGATTGACCGAGGTACTGGAGACAATCGAGTGGACAAACGTGGCACCCTCTCAGAGTTATATGAGGAACTAAAACTTAGAGAAGGATTGTTTGAACGACCAGCTTGATGTCATTATCAACCTAGCCTAAATAGAGTAAGACAACAGGTGTGGCCGTTTTTTACATGTTATGTTCATCAACAACCCATACTAACGTCAGAGGGGTGAGATGAATGACGCATGGTGAACCATTAATCATGTCTTTTGAGGCCAAGGACGGAACGTCAGTGAAGCTGAGACCAGCAAAAGTAGAAGATGCCGAACAGATTGTGAAGTCCAGTGAGGATATTGTAGCAGCCGGAAAGTATCTGCAAAAAGAAAGTCCCAAAACGGTCGAACAAGAACGTGATTTTATTAAAAAAGCTAGAGAACGTGGTCATATGTATACGGCCGTTGAGATTGAAGGTCAAGTTGTGGGAATTGCTCGCATACTGAGAGAACAGTTAGAAATGAAGAAACATGTGGGTAAATTTAGAACGTGGTTGAGCCCTGACGCACAGGGAAAAGGCATCGGTAAAAAAATCATGGAATATACGATAGAGTGGGCCAAACAGAACGACTTACATAAGGTTTGGCTTACTGTTTTCGCTCATAACGTCGGGGCGTGCAAATTATATGAACGCTACGGGTTTGTGACTGAGGGCAATCAGAAAGAACAAGTCATCATCGACGGCGAGTTTCAGGATGAAGTGTTCATGGCTTACTTTGTACAGAAACAGCGGGAACAAGTACAATAAAAAATCCAAGTCAACGTCATATTGACTTGGATTTTTTGGCTATTTATGCGTCTGTTTTGGGTTTATCATTATACCCTGCAGTGAATATAACCGCTAAAAATGCAATGGTAATAGCTGCGATCACAAATAGTCCCATGTGAGCTCCCTCCGTCGTCTAATTCACTTATTATATATTATTATAATGTTTTCACCTTTTTAATGCAAAAAGAAAGTGCTTCATTTTTGAAGGAGCTGTCCAATTTTTCGGAAAAAAACACTTTACATTATCTGAAAATTTGGATATATTATGTAGAACGAACGAAGAGGTGAATACGAATGCACAAAACCATTAGTTTCAAACCTGCAGATAGAATGACGGATTTGCCCCAGCAATTTTTCGCTTCATTAGTGGCCAATGTTCAACAAAAGATTGACGAAGGGTATGATGTCATTAATTTAGGCCAAGGAAATCCAGATCAGCCCACGCCGACACATATCGTACAGGCGATGCAAGAAGGGGCCGCAAATCCTCAGTACCACCGATACGCCCCCTTCCAAGGCTACTCTTTTCTAAAGGAAGCTATCGCTGATTATTATCTTAAGGAATACGGTGTACAATTAGACCCTGAAGAAGAGGTGGCGATCCTGTTCGGAGGGAAGTCCGGTCTGATTGAAGTGAGTCAGTGTCTGCTCAATCCGGGAGATACGTGCTTAGTTCCAGATCCGGGTTATCCCGATTATTTATCTGGCATTGCTTTAGCGGGCGCTCATATTGCCACCATGCCCTTGAGAGAAGTAAACGCTTTTTTACCTGATTATGACGACATTGACCCACAAACGAAGGCTAGCGCTAAACTGATGTTTTTAAACTATCCCAATAACCCTACGACAGGTGTGGCTAATGAGGCCTTTTTTCGTCAAACGGTTGATATGGCCTATGATCATAATATCGCTGTCGTGCACGACTTTGCCTACGGTGCCATAGGATTCGATGGCCATAAACCCGTCAGTTTGTTACAAACACCAGGGGCTAAGGAAGTGGGTGTGGAGATATATACGATGTCCAAAACGTACAACATGGCCGGCTGGAGAGTGGGCTTTGCATTAGGAAATCGTCATATGATCCATCTGATTAACAAGATTCAAGACCATCAGTTTGTCAGTCTCTTTGGTGCGGTACAGCACGCATCAGCCGTGGCTTTGAAATCTGATCAAACCTGTGTAGATGAATTGGTGTATATGTATCATAAGAGAAGAGAGGCGTTATACGCTGAGTTAGATAGAATAGGATGGGGCGCACGTCGACCTGCAGGGTCCTTCTTTGCCTGGGTTCCGGTGCCTCATGGCTATAGCTCTACCTCTTTTGCTAATTTATTGTTGGAAGAGGCTCACATAGCCGTAGCACCGGGTATAGGATTCGGTTCATGGGGTGACGCTTACGTCCGTGTCGGTTTGTTAACGGAGGAAGCACGCCTTGTAGAAGCGGTCAGACGTATAGAACGTCTCCAGCTCTAACGCTAGATAGATCAACCAATCCATACGGTTCAATGGCTTAAACTAGCTGCTCGATTTGTAACTTTCGTCACGATTCTCCTACCTTAGACCATCCCCAACCCGAATAACAAAGGCATAAAGTGATATCCTAACATTATGAGGTCAAAGGAGGGATCACTTTTGCAGCAATCATATCAAGAAGTAGAGGCGTGGCTTCAGAATCATGTGAACCGTACACTTCTTATACAAAAGATTGAGGATGGCGATACAGATCAAGTTGAAATGTTTCTCGAAGGCTCTCGTCTGGGTGAGCAAATGCATCATGACCCGGATGATTTCGTAGCAGATCGAGCGTTGCTCTTGCAGGGCGCGGGAAAAGTGATGACCGATGGAGAGCCCGCAGAACTCCCTCAAGCTGTGTTTGAGATTCCATTGAGTGGGGAATGCAGAGTATCCAGTGAGGGTGATCGCCTGCGCATAAAAACGGAACGTGCATCATATGATTTAATATCACAGCAAGGATCGCAGGGTCATCATTAAACCGAACTTTACATTTTTTTCTTGAAGTATTATACTAGGTAGGAAATGGAACTTCGGTAACATGATGGATAAAAATGATAGTGACACATTTTTGAAGTCAGAATGAAAACGTATAAGTGAGATAAAATTAAGATGAAAGGAAAGGAGGTTGTATCCATGATGCAAGTCAATGTCATTTATTCAGGAACTCAAGGTAACTCAACAGTACACCTTAACGATGCTAGTGGGAAGTTTCACTACGTATCTTTACTAACAGGTGTGTTAAGTGTAATCCAAACAATCACATCTGGTTTGACTTGGATACAACCTCCGTCAACATTTACGGCAGGTCGCTCTTTGTAGAAATGAGAGTGACAATAGGTAAGGCATGTCGTTTGTCTAACGGCAACGACCTAAATTACTAGAAAATGGGCCACAGGTTGATCATCCAAAGCATGATCTTTACCTGTGGTCTTTTATATCTCTAAGAAAAAGTGTATGGATGATGGTATTGCCATTGTTATTGACTTTTTCAAATGTGATATAAGGGGCCCTCATAATGGGTCCTTTTATTTTTGAGAACTTGAAAGGAGGTGAGGCGCAAGTGGTCTTTCATGTTTTTAATCTTACTTTTGAGATTAACGTTCGTTGGGAGAAAGAAGAAGAGGGACGGCCTGACCCTTTGGCATTAGAAAGAGATGCCCATCGACATCAATATTACCAAGACGTTTATCTCAGGCGATACTGAAAGAAAGATAGGATAGCTTAACTTAACTCATACAAAAAAAGGAGGCGCTGCAAATGAATATCATAAGGAGTAACCATCAATATATGAAGGTGATGGAGGAGCTAGAAGGGACCTAGCTATGTATGTTCAAGCAATTGCCACTTGATTTCTGCTCACCGTTTTGACAAGATATGGGTAGTCTAACCTATGAGCGACAGAAAAAAGGATAAAGCAGGTGGGAAATGATGATGAAACTGTTTGTATTACTGGGGAGTATCAATGCGTTCTTAACGGTGGCTTTAGGTGCTTTTGGTGCCCACGGTCTAAAAGGAAAGCTGTCAGACTACCATTTCGAAGTGTTTCAGACGGGTGTACAATACCATATGATGCATGCGATTGGTTTAATTTTGGTCGGTATCTTAGCGCAATGGCTCAATCCAAACTTACTCAATTGGGCAGGATGGACCTTGCTCATTGGCATTATACTCTTTTCAGGTAGCTTGTACACTTTGGCTATGACAGGCATCGGTAAGCTTGGTGCCATTACACCTATCGGGGGATTAGCCTTCCTTATAGGCTGGGTACTTGTGGCTATGGCCGCTCTCAAGTAAGGTAATGAGAAACGTATGAAGACGTGTCTAGACTAAACGTTTGGATGTTCATCCATCCAAAATAAGAGCGATGCAAATAGGACAAAAGACAGGACTTGCAGAAGCAGGTCCTATTTTATTGCCCTCTCATAAGTGCCCCACGATCTGGGGTCTGCGGTGGTTGTTCCATCCAATTTTTGTTAATCAGTAATTTGGCTCCATCTTCAGCGTACAAAGCCACTTCCTGCGCTAGTCTGAAGTAGTGAGTGGCTAAGTCACGACGTTGACTTCCGGCAATGGCAGTACCATAGTTCCCCAATCCCGTAGATGTAAGGGTAGTGGTGTGAAAAAGCATGAGTTTTTCAGAAAAAGGGGCTGTCTTTGTGTCCATGACGTGTGAGTCCCAGGACATTGGCGCTGGCAGGTCCTCCTCCTTAAGGATAGAACTGAAAACCTCCATATGCTTGTTAGCGATACGTTTCCCTCTAATGAAGTATTCTCTAATATCAGGAGAGCGTGTCACTTGAGCAAACGCCATCATAAATACCTTTCCAATAGCATTGGTGATGACATTGCTAAACAAGTGACTAATTTCGATAGACGTCAGTGGGTGGCGTTCACCAAAGAAGCCGGTCAGGAAATTCTGCTCTTTGACGAAATCTACTCGAACGGGTGTGGGAATATAGGGTGGACGTATATACACACCTTTTTGTAGCATAAGGTCGGTTGCTTTCCTATGTAACGATGCGGCTGAAGCAAGCACTTCATGAAAGAAGTCACTGACATCCGATCGAGCAACAGCACTAATGGACACACTCGCTGTTGCAAGTTCAATCGTGCCCATAAATTTTAAGTAATATAAAACGAAGGCATCAGACATTAAGCGAGGGGCCTCTGGGTTGACATCATCATCTGTGAACCCCATCGGGATTGGATGGTTCTCATGCTTAAAGATGTCCTTCACAGTCTGAAGCTGCTTCTTTGAGTTTTCTAGGGCGTATTGGACGATGGGTTCTACTTCTTCATCCTCAACTTTTTCTAAGAAATACTTCGTTGTACAAATAGCCATACTTGCTGTCATATAATGATTCCATAGCATCCCCATTTCAGCGGCTGTGAGTCTAATATTGTGTTTTGTCTTTTCCTTTGTCATACGATGTTGGCCTCCCTTAGATGAGTCAAACTATGACTGTGCTAATTGATCACGGTCCGGTGCCTGTGGAGGTTGTTCCATCCAAGCTTTATCAATCATGATATTAGCGCCATCCTCCCCGTATTGCATAATCTCCATTAATAATCTAGAGTAATGTGCACTAACATCCCGCCTAGAACTCCTCGCTATTCCATACCCATAATTCTCAATACCAGCAGCCACGAGTGAGTATATATGATACATCATGAGTTTATCGGAAAAAGGTGAGACTTTAGAACGCGTAACAGCGGTGTCTGAAGTCATCGCAGGTGGAAGATGCTCTTCATTTAAAATTGAGCTCAGGATTTCTATATGCTTTGCACTAATCTCCACGCCGCGGTGGAAGTAGCCCTTCAATTCCTCTGATTCCGTTACTTGCCTAAAGCCTAACAATAAGCTACGACCGATCACATTATTTTGCACGTTGGTAAAGGCACTTGTGATTTCGAACGTGTTGAGGCTACGTCGATTTCCAAACCATCCTGTTAGAAAGTTTTGTTTATTAATATACGCGACTTTTTCAGGTACAGGAATATACGGTGGACGAACAAAAAGTCCTTTTTCTAGTAAAAGGTTGACGGTCCTGTTCGCTAAGTCCATGGTATGGTTGAGTGCTTCATTAAACATATCACGGACGTCTAGCTCGGCCAGTAAAGGAATCGACTTGACAAACTCTTGCATACTGATACTGGTCATATGATGCAGATAAAACAGGGCGAAAGTATCCGTAAATAACTTGGGCGCCTTTTCATTTACATCTTTATCACTAAAACCATCCGGAATAGGATGTTGAACTTGATCTAAGATCATTCGCGTTTGATCAAGCTGTTCGATGTGAAAGCTGATATTATCATCGATTGTTGATTTAATGTCCGTATCATCCGTTGTTTGACTAAAGTATTTCAGAACCTGAAGGGCTAGTGTATTTTGCATATATAACTGCCATACAGCAGAAATCTCTGCAGCTGTTAGTGTATTGTGTTCAACATGATGTCCTTGGCTCACGGTAAACGACTCCTATTAGCAAATTTAGTCATGATATACTTGTATTATTTTCATTTCATGCGATTTTAACCATAAAATATAGGATTTTTAGATGGACGATTTAGGAATACATCTTTTCTACCCTTCGTCATCTTGTGTATAATAGTTAGAAATACGAAAAATCAGATTTTAGCAGATTTGGGCAGGTGTACTTTTAAAAGTAGGACGTAGAGCGGAGTGGAGAGGCCCTGAGGAACAAGGAGGAGACGAGTTTATGATAGACCAACTATTTGAAAGATTAGAAGACATTTATCCAGAGCTTGTGCAGTTCAGACGTGATTTGCATATGTATCCAGAGTTATCTTTTCATGAAGAACAAACGCCGAAAAAAATTGCTGATTACCTGACTGATCTTGGTTTAGACGTTAAAACAGGTGTCGGCGGCCATGGTGTGGTCGGTGTTTTAAAAGGGAATAAACCAGGCAAGACCGTTGCTTTACGAGCGGATTTTGATGCTTTATCTATTCAGGACGAAAAAGATGTCGACTATAAGTCCAAAGTACCTGGTGTCATGCACGCTTGTGGTCACGATATTCATACGGCAGGTTTATTGGGTGTAGCTAAAGTCTTAAGTGAAGTGAAAGATCAGCTCGAAGGAACAGTGATTTTTATCCATCAATTTGCTGAAGAACTTGCCCCAGGAGGCGCTAAACCTATGATCGAAGATGGCTGTCTAGACGGAGTAGACGTCATTTTCGGTGCCCACGTATGGGCCACGGAGCCATACGGAACGGTATGTTTCAATGAAGGAGATATGATGGCAGCATCTGATGCTTTTGAGATCGAGGTACAAGGTAAAGGTGGCCATGGGGCCATGCCGCATATGACTAAAGATGCTTTGGTCGTGGCCAGTCAGCTCGTTCTAAACTTACAACCGATCGTCAGCCGTCACGTAGACCCGTTGAAGCCGGCTGTCGTGACGGTCGGTTCTTTTCAAAGTGGTGAAGGCTATAACGTCATCGCTAACACAGCCAGATTAAAAGGAACCGTTCGTACCTTCGATGAAGATGTCCGTGACCAAGTGGAACAAGCGATAGGAGAGATAGCCGAAGCCACCTGTCAATTGGCCGGTGCAAAGTATCATTACAATTATAGGCGTGGGTATCCCACACTATGGAATCATCCGCACGAAACACAAAAGATTGAGACGCTCGCACAAAGCGTGGTAGGGCAAGAAAATGTTAAAAGAATGGACCCTATTATGGGTGGAGAGGATTTCGCCTATTACTTGAAGGAAGTGCCGGGCTCATTCTTTTTCGTTGGTGGTGGTAATCCAGAGATAGGGGCTGAATATCCACATCATCACCCTATGTTTGATGTAGATGAGCGCGCCATGACCATCACAGGGAAAATGTTTATCTCTGCTGTCCTAGATTTCCTATCGGACGGGAAACAGACAGCCTCATTATCTCAAGTAAAAACGGTTCAGGAGTAGGTCTTTACTTTCTAAAAGAGAAGATGAGATGTATAAGTGGATACAACAACTATAACAAGGCATAAAGGAATGACATCGAAATGATTGATTTAAGAAGTGATACCGTTACTAAACCAACAGAAGAGATGAAGCTTGCCATGTTTGAAGCTGCTGTGGGCGATGACGTATACGGAGAAGACCCAACGGTAAATGAACTAGAGTTAATGGCAGCGCAAGTGTTAGGAAAGGAAGCGGCGTTATTTGTCACGAGTGGGACCCAGGGGAATCAAATAGCGGTGTTAAACCATACGCGCCCTGGTGACGAAGTGCTACTTGAAGAGGATTCGCATCTTTTCCTGTATGAAGGGGGTGCTATGGCTGGCTTAGCCGGTGTTCAAACGAGAACCATTCAAGGTGTTCGGGGACAAATGCCTATAAATGAGCTTGAGGCTGCCATTAGAACAGATGATATTCATTTTCCAGAGACAGCTCTTATCTGCTTGGAAAATACGCATAACCGTGCAGGGGGTGCCGTTGTCCCACTGGAGTACATGTGGGAAGTGTATACGGTAGCGCAGAAAAACGATATCCCCGTTCACTTAGACGGGGCGAGATTGTGGAACGCGGCTGTTGCGCTTGACGTTTCTGTGAGTACACTAACCCAATACGTAGACACCGTGCAGGTCTGTCTGTCCAAGGGATTAAGTGCACCAATGGGATCAATATTAGCAGGCCCAAGAGATTGGATTGATCGTGCCAGAAAGTGGCGCAAGAAATTAGGAGGGGGCATGCGCCAAGCAGGCCATATGGCAGCCCCGGGACTTTTAGCCATCCGAGACATGGTGGACCGACTCACTGAAGACCATCGTCAGGCCAAAGCGCTTGCAGCAGGCATTGCGCCTCTCTCATGCTTTGAAGTGGATGTGGATCATGTTGAAACGAACATTGTCCTCGTTGATACTGAAAAGTCCGGACAACCAGCCCAGTACTTTATACACAAGCTAAAAGAAGAGTATGACATACTAGCTACGTCATTTGGTCCAACCCTTATACGCCTCATGACCCATCGGGAAATAACAGACGATCATATACAGGCAGCTGTTGCCGCTTTCCGCCGCATGGATGAGACGTTATAAAAACGACAAGTGTAGAGCTACAAAGATGTAAAATAGGATAAAAGTAACATTAATATGTAGATTTTAACAGAAAATAAGGTCATAATCGGATAGGAATATGTCGAAATATGTGATAAGATTTGCATATTCTGTCATGAGCAACCAGACTTACCTAGACTTCGGTCTAGGTTTTTCTTTTTGCTAACAGTGTGATCATCTCAAAAGTGAATATGCGAAGGGAGACAATGGTATGTTAACAAACGAAAAGGGATCAATCATGAGAGGTAAGCTTGGCGCCTTTGTAATCATTGGATTATTATTGATTTTATCTTCATGCGCTTTATTAGATGAACAAGCCCATGTAGATGGGGAACTGCTTAATGGTTTGCTTGATAATGGTCAATATGAAGAAATCGTCAGTTATCTAGATGAAAAAATAGAAGAACATCCGGACGACGTTTATCTCTATAAAGAAAAAGGTTACACGCTAACATTGATAGCAGAGGCGAATGGTTTTCAAAATGACGCGCCATCAGAGGAAGCCCTACAGTCATTTGAGCGTGCACTTGAGCTAGATCCAGAGCATAAGGAAGCGATGGTAGGGAAAGCACTCGCATTACACTATTTAGACCGAAATGAAGAAGGTCTAACCGTCTTAGAAGAAGCATCTGGACTGTCACCAGAAATAGCCGACGAGCATTTAGTGCGAGGTCATATACAATCCATGTTTGAAGAGTATGATGAGGCGATCGCGTCGTATGAAAAAGCACTAGAAATGGATGACACATTGACAGCAGCATATGATGGTTTGGGTTTTACGTATTTTATGCTCGAGGATTACGAACAGGCAGAACCGAATTTTGACCTGTATTTAGAGCACCATCCTAAAAGTATTAACGGTTATATTGGTCTCATAGAGATTTATAACATGCAGGAACGCTATGAAGAAACGATTCAGTTAAGTGAGAAAGCGATAGAATTTGTTCCCCATGATGATTATGGCTATTACACACGTGCTTACTTCCATGTATTCATGGAGGAGTATGAAGAAGCGATCGCCATGTACGACCTCATAATTGACTCATTCCCTGGCCAAGCGGATGGCTACTATGGGAAAGGCGTAAGCTTTGCTTTTCAAGGTCAGCATGAACCGGCTGTGGAAAATCTTATCTCCGCCGCACAAATAGATCCGTCTATCATAGACGACGCCTATGAAAGTGAAGCCTACCAATTTTTGCACACGAACGATGGCTGGGAAGACGTCGTGGCTCAAGTTGAAACGGCTCAATAAGTCCGTCATTATTTTTAAGTTTTATCTTTATTAAAAAAGCCTTCTCTTTAAAGTTGGTATTATCCCCTTAGAGTAGACAGTGTAAAAAAGCCCA
>NZ_JAERVL010000036.1 GCF_016745835.1 Caldalkalibacillus salinus
TGTCAAATAATGAATAGACTTTTATGCAACGCTAGTGATATTTGCTATAGAAAAAAACGCTGTCGATTCCGACAGCGCACTCACGGGGTCGTCTTACTATAATTTCAATCGTGTGGTGATAAAGGCCATTAATCATTAAGGTCATACCGCTTACCATTGATTAAATAAATAATACTTTCAGATATATTTGTACAATGGTCTGCTGTTCGTTCCAAATAGCGGCAAACAAATGCAAGTTGCGTAATTTGTTCTATTGCGTCAGCGTTATGGCTCATGAGCACTAGTAATTCTTGAACTGTGATCCCATACATAGTGTCCACTTTATCATCCGTTTCAGCAACATCTTTTGCCAGTTGCAAATCTTCGTCGTAATAGGCTTGTAAGGACTGTGTCAGCATTGTTTGTGAAATGCTAGCCATCTCAGGGATGTCAACGAGAGGTTTAATTAACGGCTTCTGGCCGATCATTTGCACTGACTTGGCAATATTAACGGCATAATCCCCTATTCTCTCGACATCACTTGAGATTTTTAATGCAGCGATAATCCGCCTCAGGTCCGATGCGACAGGGGATTGTGTGGCAATCATTAAAATAGCTTTTTCATTAATTTCTTCTTCTAGTCGATTAATCTTAATGTCTTGATCTATAATCTTTTCGGCGAGTACGACATCTTGTTCTTTTAAGGCCGTTATTGATTGGTCCAGTGCTTGCTCCGTTCGTTCACCCATTTGTAACAGTAAATCTTTTAACTCTCTAAGGCCAGTTTCAAAATGAGAACGTATCACCGACATCCCTCCTATCCGAATCTACCCGTAATATAGTCTTCCGTTCGTTTATCTTCTGGGTTAGAGAATAAATCACGTGTATCTGAATACTCAACCACCTCTCCATTAAGGAAAAAGGCCGTCTTATCTGATATACGTGCTGCCTGTTGCATATTGTGTGTCACGATCGCAATACTAAAATGCTCCTTTAATTCCTGCACGAGCTCTTCTACCTTAAGCGTGGAGATCGGATCTAACGCTGATGTTGGTTCGTCCATGAGAATCACATCGGGCTCAATAGCCAAACATCGCGCAATACACAGACGCTGCTGCTGTCCACCAGATAGCCCATACGCGTTTTCATGAAGGCGATCCTTCACTTCATCCCATAAGGCAGCTCCCTTTAAGCTCATTTCAACGATTTCCTCAAGCTGAGCCTTGTTCTTAATCCCATGAATTCTAGGGCCGTAAGCAACGTTATCAAAGATTGATTTAGGAAATGGATTGGGTTTTTGGAAGACCATGCCCACTCTCGTTCGTAACTCTTCAACCCGGAAACGAGGGTCAAAAATACTACGGTCTCGATAGATAATATCTCCAGACGTTTTGACAATGGGGACCATTTCAACCATTCGGTTTAGGGTCTTAATAAAAGTAGATTTCCCACAGCCAGACGGACCGATAATGGCAGTCACCTCATTTTCAAGGATGGAGAGGTTGATGTTTTTTAGCGCTTGATCCTCACCATACCATAGGTTTAGGCTCTTAATATCAAATGCACACTTTTTGTCTACATTATTCAATGGTGTACTAACATCGCTCACGACAGGCTGAACCGTCTCATGTTTCTCTTTAGTTAAAACAGCCATTCCTATTACCCCCTTAGATTTAAAAGCGATTCTGGAACTTATTACGGACATAAATGGCAATTGAATTCATACTGATTAGAACCACCAACAGAATGACGATCGATGCTGCTGCTAAGTTCATGTACTCATTAACAAGAGCTGAGTCTACCGTCCAATAGTAGATTTGCATCGGTAATACTGTAAATTTATCAAAAATGCCATTCGGGAACGGTATCAGTAATGCGGGAATGCCGATAACGACTAACGGTGCTGTCTCCCCAATTGCACGGGATAGAGCTAAAATCACACCGGTGATGATGCCTGGGGTCGCAGTGGGCAAGACAACCTGACGGATGGTCTGCCATTTCGTCGCGCCCATACCATAAGACGCCTCTCGCAAGTAGCCCGGTACCGAACGGATAGCCTCCTGACTGGCCACAACGACGATGGGAAGGACAAGGAGGGACATTGTCAGTCCTCCCGCAAGAACGACGTTACCAAAGTTCGTCCCACGTACAAATATCGTCAAGCCGAGCAACCCGAATACAATCGATGGCACGCCTGCTAAATTAGATATATTCGTTTGAATGAAGGTTAAAAAGCGACCTTTTTTCGCATATTCCTCCATATATATCGCTGTACCTACTCCCAGGAGCATTGTGACGGGTGCTACTACGAGCATGAGCCAAGCCGTGCCTAAGATAGCTCCCATAATGCCGGCACGTTCAGGGTTTGTTGATAGTTTCCCTGTCAGGAAACCCAAGTCAATCCAACCTATGCTTTGCATAATAACACGGTAGAATAGAATAATAAGAATGATGAGACCAAACATCGTAGCCAGAAGAAATAATAGCTTCGCAAGGTTGTTCACCATGACTCGTGAGCCCATTCTTTTTTGCACGTGTACAGGGTCAAGACGCTTCATTTTTAAACCTCCCTTCCATCTAGTACTCTTGTCTATATTTACGAGAAATATAATGAGCAAGTAAGTTCATCATTAATGTAAATACAAATAACGTCATGGCAACTGCATATAGGCTATAATAGAGCGTTGTGCCTGCTGCTGCCTCACCGCTCGCAACCTCTACAATATAAGCGGTCATGGTTTGCATGGACTGCGTAATGTCAAACGTGAAGTTTTTCGAACTTCCACTTGCAATTGTGACAATCATCGTTTCTCCGATAGCGCGAGAAATGGCCAACACGAAAGAGGCAATAATGCCAGATAAGGCCGCTGGAACAATCACCTTCCATGTCACCTCTAGTTTCGTTGAACCAAGGGCTAACGCACCCTCGCGTATTGATTGAGGGACTGAACTCATCGCGTCCTCCGACAGTGAGGCCACCATTGGAATAATCATGATGCCCATGACAATGCCTGGGCTAAGAATGTTCGTGGCATCTAAACCTGGAATAAATGTGCGTAAAAAAGGTGTCACAAACGTCAGGGCGAAGAATCCGTAAACAATGGTTGGTATGCCAGCAAGAATCTCCAATATAGGCTTTACCAACCGTCGAACCTTTTCTGACGCATACTCACTCAAATAAATGGCAGACATTAACCCGATGGGAATGGCAACCAGCATGGCGATCAAACTGGAGAGAAAGGTTCCTGTTAAGAGCGGCAGTACACCGAAGGCCGCATTTTGGCCCAGTGGCTTAAGCTCTGTCCCTGAAAAAAACGAGATGAGGGAAACATCTTTGAAGAAAGCGATGGTTTCCGATAGTAAAGTAAATAAAATACCGACCGTTGTAAGAATAGAGATAATGGCAATCATCAATAGAATCTTTGGAATAATCTTCTCTATATATCTGGAAATACTCATTGTTTTCTTATTTTGTTCAATCAGTTGTCTAACGTTTAGACCATTCTCTTGGGTATTGTGCTTATTTGGATGAGCCATGTTTTTATCCATATTGTTGACCCCCTTTTCTCTAGACACAGCACTTGACCTAAACAGGGAAAGAAGATGAAAGCCCTACTGCTCTCATCTTCTTTTGTCCTAGTTCTATACTGATGTTTTCATGTGATTGAAACTTTAATTTAAATCACTTGGATCTATTCTTTTATACTTTCAAGTGCTTGTTCTATTTATTGCTGTAGTGCCTCTAGTTCTTCTACCGCTTTTTGTAGATCTTCAG
Source organism: Caldalkalibacillus salinus (assembly GCF_016745835.1). Lineage (NCBI taxonomy): Bacteria > Bacillati > Bacillota > Bacilli > Caryophanales > Bacillaceae > Caldalkalibacillus > Caldalkalibacillus salinus. The sequence continues at coordinate 3,755 of NZ_JAERVL010000036.1, forward strand.
CTGGTAGTGGCGCAAATCCGGTTTCCTCTGCCACCTGTGCAGCATTCTTCATAGTATAAATCGCGAAGTCTAGTACCTGTGGTTTTTCTTTTGCTAAGTTCACATTAAGGTAAGTGAAAACCGGGCGAGTGAAGGGAGCATATTCGCCATCTTCAGCAATCGTATCGAGAGATGGTTCAACAGGGCCGTTACCGAAATCAACGTTAACAGCACTAATTTTGTCTGTGTTGTTGACATAGTAACCGTAGCCGAAAAATCCAATGGCGTATTCATCTTTTGAAACTAAATCTACTAATGTTGAATATTCTTGTTGCAAGTTAACACCCTCGACTAAATCCTGCTCATCTAGAATCTCTTCCCAGAAGAACTCATACGTTCCATGGTTTTCATTAGGACCGTAGGTATTGATCGGTTCATCCGGAAAATCTTCACGAATATCAGACCAATTCTTTTTTTCTCCAAGGAATATCTGAATCACTTCCTCTTGTGTCAGTTCAGTGGCCCAAGTGTTGTCTGGGTGGACAACGAAGGTTAAACCGTCAAGTGCGACCTTCAATTCCTTTACCTCGATACCTAACTCTTCTGCTAGAGCTGCTTCTTCATCTTTAATCTGACGTGAAGCATCGTTGAAGTCCGTTCCGTTTTCATCCACTAAGAATTTCTTAAATCCAGCACTTGTACCTGCACGGCTTACTTCTACAGATACCCCTTCTTCTTCGTTATACATATAGTTCTCAGCCATTAAGGCCATAAAAGGATATACAGTACCGGAGCCATCGATGACAACACTTCCTTGCAATGTATCATCCCCACTTGCACTTGTCCCTTCCGTGTTTCCACAAGCTGATAACGTGACCAAAACAGACAATGCTACTAGCATTGTGGTCCATTTGAATTGTTTCATTACTTATTCCCCCCACCCTTTTTGATTAAATGACATTTGATTACAAACCCAATTATAGTGGGGGTTGTTTAAGCTGAAATGAACCTTATGTTAAGGTTTTGTAAATTCTACAAAAAAAAGGCCTAACGTTGTCATAACGTCAAGCCTTTATACAAACGTAGCTTATTGAATCCATTGATCAACTAGATCACGGTTCTCTTCAATCCAAGTTCTAGCGCCCTCTTCAGGACTAGACTCATTAATCATGGTCATGAGCTCACCTAATGTGTCATCATCCATTTTCCAATTGTTCATCCATTCTACGACTTCTGGATGATCTTCTGCAAACCCTTGGCGTGTGGCATAATAAATATCGTCTGGTTCTCCGTAAACAAGGTTAGGGTCTTCCAAGTACTTTAAGTCATACTCCGAGAATACCCAATGTGGACTCCATAGTGTGACGACAATGTTTTCTTCATTATTATAAGCACTTTCTAATTGGCCTATCATAGCCGCCTCAGAGCTAGTGACTAGTTCGTACTCTAAACCGTATTCTTGTATTGTTTCTTGTGTAAGTTGAGTCAGACTAGCACCAGGGTCGATACCGATAATGCGATCAACGCCAAGTTCATCTTTCTTCTCATTCAACTCTTCGATACTGTTAATATCCATGTACTCAGGCACAGCTAAACCCAGCGTCGTGTTATCGTACCATGTTTCATGCAGTTCCAATTGTTCTCCAAATTCCTCATATAGAGGTTCATCCGTATGTGGTAACCACACCTCTGGAGCAATGTCTACGTCACCTTGAGCCGTCGCAACCCACACAGGGGATTTTTCCATTGCTTGAACATCAACTTCATAGCCTTGTTCTTCTAATAAAATCTCCCACATAGCAGATACAGCGACATTCTCAGCCCAATTGTTACGAGCAATCGTCAACTGTTGTGCCTCTCCTTCACCTTCCTGTAGACCTTCATCGTCTGTGCCAGGCGCCTCTTCACCAGCACCACAGCCAGCTAACACTACGGTGAATAAGAGCAATAAAACAAAGTAACGATGTAATTTTAATCGGTTCAAAGCAAGCACTCCTTTACATTTTTATATTTCATACCTTATGTACAATAAATTATACTATCACTTTTATAGGGTGATACACAAGCGTTTACATTCAGGCAGACTATTCAATATGGCTATCGTACCTGCTTACAAAAACAGTTAACCACCCCCTTATATAAAAATACTTCGTATATCTTTATCAATCTCCTACTTCCTAGTCCTAGAAAAAATGCTACACGTCTATCTTCCGAAAAACGAGATAAAAGTAAGCACCATTGAGCACAGTGAGCATGACTAAGCCCACAAAGATATTACTATATATCATGGCCACGCCGTCTGCTTGTGCTATAGGGTTCAATAGCATCTTCGTCTGATTCAGGTCTAGCATTTTCCCTATGATCGCACCAGCAAACGCACCGGACATGAAGTTACATAAATTATAAATACCCATACCAATGCCTATTCTTTCCTTTGGCAATACCGTTGACAGCAGGTTGGCTGTCGATGTCTGAAGAAAAGGGAAAGCGATATAACTTACGATTAACACAATACTTACCAGCCAAGGGGGAGTCCCGGCAAACGTAGATAGTAGGAAAAATCCGGTTACCATCAACCCCAGGGCAAGATAAACGATGCGTCGGCTACCGTATTGGTCCGTTAAACGTCCAGCGAGCCTCCCTATCAGGGCAGCTCCCATTGCACCTGGAAATAGAACGAAACCGATATGCATCGCATCTAGGTGATTCACCTCACTTAAGAATAAGGGCAACATAAACATCATACTAAACATAGCAAAAATACCTAAAAACCCGGCTAATATTGTGGTGCGAAAAGGAACATTAGTGAACACATCTGGACGGATAAATGGATCGTCACTGCGACGTATCTGCCAAGCAAATAACACAAAAAATATGAGACTTAATAGTAAGTATTCCCACTGAAACGTAGTGATAAACAATATTAAAGTAGTGACACCTGCCGCTATGAGCCCAGCCCCTGGCATATCAACTTTGCCAACCTTTTTCTCTTCGTCAGGCATCCATTTCTGAAAAAAGGGCACCGTCACAAGCACAAGCACGGATACAAGAAATAAGTACTGCCAGCTCAAGACACCGACTATAAACCCGCCCATAACAGGACCTATTCCCGATGCGAAAGCCATTGTTGATGAAATAACGCCTAAGACACGACCCTTTTCATTAGGGAAGTAGCGTGATGGTATGATAAACCCTAAGGCAGGGATAGCCGCTGCTCCAGTTGCCTGTACCATGCGAGCCGCGACCACCGTCACATAATTCGGTGCTAGAAATCCTAGTATAGACCCTGTTGAGAATAAAATGAGGCCTATGACGATTAATTTTTTTAGGGGGTAGATATCCGCCAATTTTCCATATATCAACGCACCGACGGCATATAAAATAATATACCCAGTCACAACCCAACTCACCTCGGACGGTAACAATTGGTAGTGAGCTTGTATATCAGGTACTGCAATCATAAACATGGTGCCGTTCATCACAGAAAAGAAAAGGATAATACATAGTAAAAAGACAATTTTTCTTTTTGTTGCCTGGTCCCATTCTACGTGTTCGTTCGCTTGATTCGTTGTGTTTGCCACTGATTCCATCTACTCCTAGCTCATACTTTTATCCCCCTTTAATTTAAAGGGGGATAACGATGACTTTTTATCATTTTAAACTGTTCACTATCATTTTAATCTTATCTAGCTTATAGTGTAGGGTTTAGACATTTATTGTTTTAGGCACTTATTTCGTCGCTCTAAAGACATTGTATCACAAGTGAGACATTTATTGAACTAAGAACCACTATAAGCAAGATTCTTACATATGAGTGTTACCCGTTGCCCCGAACTGTAGTCTTGAAGTTGTGGGCAATCCTTTATTTGTCGTGTAGACCAATCAAAGTATTGAAAACTAAATCCGGTATCTCTTAACATCATTTCTATGGCAGAACGACTTGGATGGCCTATAACAACGCGTTTGTTTCCCGTTGGGGTGTTATCAATCGCTGCACCTTCTCCACTCGAATCCTCCCACTTGAGCTTAATAATTGGTTGTTGGGATGGGCTAATGTGAGTATCTAATATCAAATGTTGAGGATTTAAGGCCTTAATTTTCAATAAAAGGGCCATGTGATGCATCGTATGATAGTAAAAACCGAAACAGAACACTGTATCAACGGTATTCGGTTTGACATGGTTCATTTCTTCAAAGATATCACCTGCTATAAACCGGTACTTTTGCTGCGCGATACCGTACCTTCTCATATTTTCATTCGTTTTTTGGACAAGATGGTCCCGTCCTTCAATGCCGATAACTTGTGTCGCGCCATTCTTAAGTGCAGCAAAGCTCCACCGCCCATCATGACTGGCTAAATCAAGTATACTCTTGTCCTTAATAATGGCTTGATTGTGAGCAATCAGTGCTTGGTAGCGATGATTTAGCCGACTTTTAGTCGCGCCTATACTGCTCGTCTGATAAAAGGCGTTATATCGATCAAAAAATGCCACAGGATGCTGAGCCACTTCTCTCATCCCCCTTCGTTACTAAAATAACTAATGATCAATCATTTCGTTAGAGTATTATATTCCTTGTTGTGAGATAGAGAAACGGCTAGTTGTCCCCTGTGAAAAAATATAATCAGACAGCCTAAAATACTAGTCAGACGTCATATAATTGATTAAAACGAAAATATTTTGACTTACTTAGAATTGACATTGGAACACATCTAAGTGCCATAATAAAGCACCACCAAACAATATGTCATTGATTGGTGGTGCCCCTATAACCTATATTATTCAGCTAGTAATTTCAAAGCCTCTCGGTTAAAGGCTGGAAGATCATCTGGTGTACGGCTAGTGACAATATTTTTACTCACAACCACTTCTAGATCTTTATAATTGGCACCAGCGTTCTTCAAGTCATTTCGTATGGATTTATAACCGGTGATATCTACACCTTTTAATAGATCAGTGTCAATGAGCACTTGAGGACCGTGGCAAATGGAAAGAACTGGTTTTTCCTTCTCAACAAAGGCTTTTGCAAATTCCCCAAAACGATCATCCCCACGTAATAAGTCAGGAGCAAAGCCACCAGGAATTAATAAGGCATCAAATTCTTCTGGATCAACTTGGTCAATGGATTGATCAATGGTGATTTCGGTGTCTTTTTTACCTTTAACCACCTTTCCGGCTTCTTTCTCGATGGTCACAACTTCATGTCCCGCTTCTTTAAAGGCCTTAGCAGGATCAGTGAATTCTACGTCCTCAAATAAATCTGTTATGATGGTGGCTACTTTTTTTCCCCATCGTTATACTCCTCTCCTTCTTTGAGTTCAAGCTTTTGTTACATGGCGTTCATGCTGATAATACCCTGCATTACAGGGTTTACGTAAAAGTATACTTTCTGTACGCTAAGAAGAAAAATAATGTGCTTAATGAATCATATACATTGAACAGTCATCAATGGACCTCATTATTTAACGGTAGCTTTAAACGTGGTCATCGAGGCTTTCAAACGACTGCCTCCTACTAATAAAATGGGCGAGCACATAGGCAATAAAATAGAGGGGAAAAGAGTAAATATGCTCCCAATGGACCGTTTGATAAAAGCCCAGCCACTCAAATAATGGCTCGGCTATCATTGACCCCCCAACACCACATATTATCCCCTTAACAACTGGGTTAACTTCAGGCCTTATTTGAAGTAAGAAGGCGATAAATACAGGAATGAGAGAAACATACCAAGGTAAAAAAGCGGGTATTATGGGTAAGACCTCATAGGAATACCGCCAAAGACCATGCGATACAGCAACCACATCAATACACACCGCTATAAACGCCACTACTGTAACAGCAAAGAGGACACGGTGTGTACTGTCCTTTTTTCTAAGTAAGAGCCATACTACCCATGGTATAACCGTTAAACATACCCCTACCCACCATTGCCAAGTCCAAAGAATGTTGTTGACCCAAAAATCATATACCTCTCGACTGTGCTGGACCATTTCCTGATGCATTTCAATTGATCTTAATTCAATGTATGCTTTATCCATTGATACCCACCTTGTGTTGCGTACACTGCTGTACTTCATTACATAATTTATATTTATTATCTTGCCTTCGACAATGCCTACACATTAATCTACATTGTTTAATACTATTTATGGTACGGCTCACCTCTCACAATCCTAAACGTACGATACACTTGTTCCAACAGTATTAACTTCATTAACTGGTGCGGGAATGTCATCTTGGAAAAAGAAAGGGTCATGTTCGCTCGCCTTAACACATCTTCAGATAATCCATTCGACCCGCCAATCACAAAGCAAATGTGGCTTTTGCCGTAGGTGGGCAGTCGGTCTAGCTCCTCTGCTAATTGCTCCGACGATAGCATTTTACCTCGCATATCCAGTGCTATAACATGATAATCAGGCTTAATATGTTGCAGGATTCTCTGCCCTTCTTTGTGCTTCACTTGCTGCACTTCTTTTTCACTCAATTGTTCTGGTGCTTGTTCATCGGCGACCTCCATTATTTGAGTCTTACAGTAAGCGGTCAATCTTTTTTCAAACTCCGCTATTCCCAGTTTTAAGTACTTTTCCTTTATTTTCCCTACACTTATCACCGATATATTCATGATTTCATACTCCTCCCCGATGTTGACACTATATATTGTTTAACCTATAAATTGAGATATCCACATGTTGACCACAGGTGTGTATAAATACTACAACATATACAAACCTCTCTGTGCCGCTTTTTATAGGCTTATGTTATATAACTTTTCAAAAATAATCCCCAAGCTATACGACCAAAAACTGAGGGGGTTTATCACAAAATTCACACCTCGCCGGCGTTTCCCACGCAGTGAAGCGGACTTCATCCAGCTTATAAATATCAGGGGCATCCTCGTACTCATCTACAAATTGGTCTATTGCTAATTCTAGGTGTTCTATACAACATACGAACATGTCTCTTCGTCCTCCACATTTAGATTACAGTTGTTCTTAGTATAACAAAAAAGGAAAGAGACCATCCGTCAGCCTCTTTCCCTTGCTATAGCTTATCATACATGATTGTTTTTTACCCTTTTACTCCGCTTTGTACATTCTTTAAACGGTTATTAAGATTCAGATGCTTCTAGTGTGACTTCGACAACTTCAGGTAAACCACCCCGATATACTTTCACCTCGATGGTTTCTCCAATAGAAGCTTTATTAAATAAGAACTTGCGTAACTCCATTGAGTTATGAATCGGTTCTCCGTTAATTTCAACGATGACATCAAGTTCTTGAAAACCGGCTTGATCAGCTGGAGACATGGCTTCAGTCCCTCTAATCACAACACCCTGGTTAATGTCCCCCGGTAGCTTAAGGGTTTCCGTCCAATGGCGGCTGTCGACATCTGTTAGATCAATGATGCTAACCCCCATATAGGGTCGCTGAACTTCTCCGTGAGCCACTAAGTCTTCAATGATAGGAATGACGTCATTACTTGGAAGCGCAAAACCCAGTCCCTCGACACCTGATTGCGCAATTTTTAAGCTATTGATGCCAATGACCTGCCCTTGTATGTTGATTAATGCGCCCCCACTGTTACCAGGGTTAATAGCGGCATCCGTTTGGATGACATTAACCTCCCAATCTTGTGATACCTCTACCGAACGTTCCCTAGCACTTATAATACCTTGAGTAACGGTACGTGAAAATTCTAATCCTAGCGGGTTCCCGATTGCGATGGCAGGCTCTCCTGGACGTATCGAATCGGAGTCACCAAACTCTGCTACCGTATCCACATGTGTGCCATCAATTTCAAGTACGGCTAAGTCTGTAAGGGGATCAGCGCCCTTTAATTGAGCATCAACACGTTCTCCGTTGGCAAGGGATACCTCAACACGCTGTGCTCCCTCGATGACATGGTAATTGGTAACAATATGGGCTCTGTCGTCTTCCTTGGCGAAAATGACACCTGATCCTGTTCCACGCTCTACATCCTGTACACTACGAGAGAAGAAATTCGTCCCTTCCTGAATGTTAACGACACCAACGATCGCATCGGAAACCCCTTCTACAGCATCGATGACATCATATTCAACTTTGTATTCTAACGTCTGTTGCTGAGCAACGGCTTGATTCACTTGTGTCGTTTCAGAGGATGTTGTGGACTCATTTTTGGGTACAACATCGTAAGGTAAAAGGTTTAACGTGGCTAACCCAGGTACCAAGACAGCGACGATTAGACCGCCAATGATGGACGATACTAACATTTGAAGCCAGGGCCTTTGGTTTTTTTGACGCAAATCACGTTTCAATTCAGGATGAGAACCAGTTGAAGTGGATGGTTCTCTTTCTTCGTCATAATATCCCATGTTAAAACCCCCTCTGTATAAAAGGATTGTATTCTACCTATTCCTAAAGATATAACAGCGAAGTTAGGGTAAACTGCCAAATTTAGATTACAAAACAGTAACATTACTATGCCATCAACAATTTTAACCACTTTAATATTATTATAACGATCAAATATGATATCTCAATGATCGTTCCTTGAACGTTTTATTACAAAATATAGCGACCGACTCTTAAACGGCTGTTAGCTTGGTCGGTTTGTCCGGAAAAGTATCATGTAACGTTAACCCGTGTCCCACACCGATATCATGATGCTCTAAAGTCTGTTGTACGGTCATTCTGGCCAGGTCAATCATGTTATTATCCTTACTCAAATGTGCCAAGTAAACTTTACGCGTTCGATCGGAGATGATATCAACGAGTGCTTCTCCCGCTGCCTCGTTTGACAAGTGACCTGTATCACCTAGTATTCGACGCTTAGTATTCCATGGGTACCGGCACATTCTAAGCATCTCAACATCGTGATTGGATTCAAAAATCAATACATCTGAGTCTTGTAAGGTATCCTTAATCTTTTCGCTCACGTAGCCCATATCTGTAGATAAGCTTAACTTCTTCCCCTGGTAGTGAAAACAAAAAGCCATAGGCTCTATCGCATCATGAGATACTCCATAGGAAAGGATCTCCAAATCCTCTAATTTTATAACTTTGTCCCGTTCAAATTGAAACTTTTGCTCCGTCTCGATTTGGCCACAAAGCCTGTCAATCTCAGTCCAGGTCTTTGAGTTGGCATAAATCGGTATATGATATCGTCTGGCTAGAACGCCTAAGCCTTTGACATGATCAGAATGCTCGTGTGTCACTAAAATGGCGTCAAGGTTCTCAGCCCCTTCGCCTATTTGCTGTAATAGCTTTTCCAACTGTTTACCGGTCAAACCGGCATCCACAAGCACCTTCACTTTGTCTGTACACACGAATGTGGCATTCCCTGTACTTCCACTGGCTAAGACGGAATAACGTAAACTCATAAATAAATAACCCCTTTTACTGTTGCATAAAATCAGACTCTATAGCCCCTGTATAGGCGTTAACGAATGCCTGCATGCGTTGGTCGTTGACTTCAATAATAATACGCCACACAGGTGTTAGCACTTGGTTTTCTCCTTCATGGACCTGGCTGTAATAACCCAGCTGCGCCTCCTTTATCGTGGAAAAAGGAGGGATAACCTGGTTATCGAGGAGCGTCCGAATGCTGTGAAACAGAGGTAATACGGTTTGTTCTGTCCCAGAGTTCACAACGTGATAATAGACTTGTTCATACCCTGTCACAACCGTAGGACCGCCACTCTCCATATTAAAAGATAGCGTCCCTAGGAAAATGGGAAAATCATTATAATATTGAACATACTCTATGCTTTGATGATTGGTGTGATCATAGACGTATTGGTCGCCATAAGTGACAGTAGACAGGATATCCTCTTCAAACGCGTCCTCGTCAAAAGGATCAAAGATATCAATAGTATCCGTAAAGGAAGCAGTAAGTTGGTCCTTTTGCACGTGAATCTGCTGCCCCTCGTTCCCCTTAATCTCAAGTAGCTCATGTGTGAGGACCGTTGCATTGAGCTGGGGCATATCCAAAGGCTCACTCGTTAATTCTATTTCCGTTTCGATGTCGCGAAGACTCAAAACCTCCTCTATCGATCCTTCATTCAGATAGGCAAGCTCCATCACACGTGTTTTCTTTTCCCATAACTGATAACCTAGGAAAATGTTGAGGACAAGGAAGGCAGCGATTAGAATCGTTTTCGTTCTACTCCAATCCATCAGGCGCCACCTCCTCTGAAGATGGAATTTGATCGTAAAATTGCGTATCCCCATCGACAAGCTCTACAACCCAGTAAGGTTTATAGCTGATAAATTGATCGTTGATGTCACACAAGTACGCAATAAACATATTTTGTATATCTTCACGTTGGACATGATGGGCTTCTCTTAGGTGTGTCAGTAACGCTACGCCTGAAGGAAGCTCCCTATCCATTTGTTCCATGACTCTATCTAAGGTAAACAAAGAACGATAGTACCCTGCGATGCGATCCTGTTGCCACTCCAATTTGATAGAATTGAGGTCCATATCCTGACTGTCGTGAGGCAACACAGGAAAGCTTCCTATATACCTCCTGAATTCTACATTGGCTTCAGCCCTAAATGGAAATGGTTGATAGTCATAGAGATGATAGGTTTCGTCCCAGCCACTATGTTGATTCACAAATTGGATACTTCGTTGTATAGCTGAATTGAGAGGAGCTGGTAACGATGACGTATCTGTCACAGGGTGTAAGTAATACATACTTAGCTCGTCCCTATGTATCTGTAGACCTCTCGTCCCATCCGTATAGAAATAGTCGCCTGTACGGTCTTCCATCTGTCTTACAAGTGCACGGTCTAAAAAGAGGTAAGAGATCATGGGCTCTGGAGATATCCTCTGATAAAAGTAACGATACTCCGTCACGTTGATTGGCGACAATGGTACGTAGCTTACAGGGTGAATGTCTTCAGCTGGACCGAGCGTTACGAGCTCATATCGACCTAAATTTTCCCCCAAAGTAAGATAATGATTCAACTCCGACACACTGATATTTGTGTTCGCCCGAAACATCTTTTGTTCCTCATATGACGTAAATAGAGCAAAAACCTCTGTGGTGATCGGATTACTGTAAAGCAATACGTGATCTATACTGGACATATCACTATTATCCAAATTCATATGAATCATTTCCGATAAAATACTCGCCGGAATACTGGTAGCAAAGGATAACCCTAGCCCTTGATAACGAGTGGCCATATTTTTCAACTGGTCCCCTTGGGCGTGTTCGACCTCCCGGAAACCATAAAACTCCCAATGCTTAATTTGACTGTGAATCACAGAGTACTGAAACATATCAGGATAAGCAACAGCGTGATGATTTTCACCGAAATGGTAAGCCAATTGACTAGGTTTGACCACTTCACTTAGTTCCCGCTTATCTGCCAATCCTTGATGAACCACGTCCTCAGGCGGTAAAAGGTAATCATAGTCTGGTTGGTATGTCCAAATTTGCCACGTCAAAAAAATACTCAAAAGCACTAATAAAGTTAAAAGACCTGTTTTTATTCGTTCTTTTATCATGCTAGATCACGCCCTTGCGTATGCCTATGTGCCACAGGTAGGCGTATGAAGACAGTCGTTCCTTGACCTAGTTCACTATCGATCCAGATCTCTCCTCCGTGTACCTCAATGATATCCTTTGCGATGGAGAGACCTAATCCCGTTCCTCCCATTTCTCTAGACCTAGCTTTATCCACCCTGTAGAAGCGCTTGAACAAATGTTTGATATCCTCTTGTGGGATGCCCACACCCTGGTCAATGACTTGTAATAGAACCGTCTCACCTTCGTCTTGGGCATAAACCTTAATGTCCCCTTCAGGGTTGGAGTACTTAATCGCATTTGAAATGATGTTATCAAATACTTGAATCATTTGGTCACGATCGCCCTCAACCAGTATCTTTTGGTTTAAGTGGAGATCTGCTGATAGACGTCTTTGACTTAATGCAACGGAAAAACGGTCAATGACTTCGTCGAGTAGTTGCGTCACGTTGATGGCTTGACCCGCACCCAATTGTTCTTGGGCGTCCATTTTAGATAATTGTAAAAGGTCGTTGACCAAACGAATCATTCTATCCGTTTCCGTATGGGTGACTTGTACAAACTTCGGCGCTAGTTCCGGGTCTTCTATCACGCCATCCTCTAGGGCTTCAAGGTAGCTTTTTACCGTCGTAAGCGGCGTTCTTAATTCATGGGACACATTGGCTACGAAATCCTTTCTCTCCCGTTCTAGCTTCTCTTGTTGGGTCACATCAAGTAAGACAACAATCACGCCTTGAAAAGGCTCTCCTTCTTTTTGTAAGACGGACATGTTCACTTGCAGGAGCTGCTTTTTCTCTTTTTTTGTCCCCACTTCAACAATATAAGGTCTATGTGAAAACTTTTGAGGCTGATAAAAAGCTTCAGGTAACGGAAGAATATCACTTAAATAAAGCCCTGACACTTCTTCCTCTTTCACCTCTAACATGCCCAGTGCAGTGGGATTGATCAGCATGATTCTCCCTTCATGGTCCGTCGCAATCACACCATCACTCATATGAAATAATATTGAAGCCAATTTACTCCGTTCTTCCTCGTTCTCATTGAGGGCTTTACTTAAGCGATGAGATAAATCATTAAACGCATGAGCGAGCTGCCCTATCTCATCCTGGCCATAAATATTAACCTTCCGAGAAAAATCCCCATCTGCCATAGAGGTTGCTTGTCTGGTCATTTCTTTTAGGGGGGAGGTGATGGTTCGAGCTAAAGTCACACCTAATGCGGCAGTCAGCACTAACGCAATGGTTGTACCGGTCACTAGAATTTTATTAATGTCCTGTACTGTCTGATAAACCTCTTCCATTGAGGCCATGACGTAGACTGCACCTACCACACCATCTGCAACCTTAACGGGCAGGGTCAGTATTCTAGTACGATGTCCATTGTTTGGATTCACTCTAATGTCATCATCTCGCGTGCCTGAAAGAGCACGCATCACTTCTCTTTGTGTATTTCTCTGTCCAAGTGTGCCTTGCTGATCAGACGTTGCGATGACAATACCGTTCTGGTCTAAAACCTGCACATCAATATTTGGCGTTGAGAAGATCTGATCCATCATCAGATGAATATTGTCTTCATCCGTCCCCTCTGATGTTGTATCCATTCTCTCAATAAAATGACCCTGTATGCTGTAAGCGAATAAGCTTGCTTGTTGTTCGATCATCTTTGTGAAGTTATTGACATAATGCGTTTCTAGTGACTTCATGAAGTACGCACTAATGACTTGCATCGCCATAAGGATAAGGAGTGTATAGATAACGATAATTCTCCAGTGGATACTCTTATAAAAAGTGAACCGCTGACTTAGGGGTTTCTTCATAAGCCTGTAGTGCCTCGTACTAGGGAGTATCCAACGCCTCTCCTCGTCAAAATATACACCGGTTGACTCGGATCATCCTCCACCTTTTCTCTCAATCGCCTTACAGTAACATCCACGGTGCGGGCGTCTCCATAGTAATCAAAGCCCCATACTTGCTGTAAAAGATGTTCTCTTGTCAACACATGGTTAGCATGTTTAGCCATATACAACAGTAGTTCAAATTCGCGATGCGTGAGATCTATAGGCTTTTCATTTTTATATACGGTGTAAGATTCAGGTTGGATTCGTATATCCCCTATTTTAACATTCTCATGACTCTCTGTTTCGCCTTGAGGGTGGCGTGTACGTCTTAAATTTGCCTTGACTCGGGCCATTAGCTCGCGTGTACTAAAAGGCTTTGTGACATAATCATCAGCCCCTAATTCTAAACCTAGTACCTTATCAACTTCGGAGTCTTTTGCCGTGAGCATAATGATTGGGACATTAAGCTTATCTCGTACGGCACGACACACTTCCATACCGTCTAACTTTGGTAGCATAATATCTAGTAATATAAGATCAGGTTGCTCTTGATACGTTAATTGAACTGCCTCTTCTCCATCAAAGGCACAAAAAACGTCATATCCTTCTTTCTTTAAGCTAAATTGTAATATGTCAGCAATCGGTTTTTCATCGTCAACGACTAGGATCTTGTTCCCCATAGCAGCTCCCCCTTTTTTGCCGTTCAAAAAACCTACTCTATGTCTCATTATACATGAAACACAGAGTAGGTTTACACTAGAAGATATTCACTTACCTGCCTACGTATCTCAAAGGGTTAACAGATGTGCCATTTCTGATGACTTCAAAGTGTAGGTGCATACCTGTAGAACGTCCTGTTGTTCCCATCACACCAATTCTTTCCCCTTTTTTAACGACGTCCCCGACGCTCACACTCATCGATGACAAATGAGCGTATAACGTTTTATAGCCATTACCATGATTAATCACAATAAGGTTTCCGTACGTGCTGTGGTATTCAGCCTTCTCAACGCGGCCATTATCAGAAGCCAATATCCCTCTGTCACTTACACCGGAGATATCGATCCCTTTATGCATTCGTCCCCAGCGTTGACCAAAACCACTCGTTAAAGTTCCACCTATGGCAGGCCATTGGAACTTCCCAGATCCTCTTGAAGGCTTTTCCTTGGTCCCCACCAGTATGATCTCTTCGACAGGTTCTTCTAAAATTTCTTCTTCTATTTCTTCTGTACGAATCGTCTCACCGTTCACTTTCGTCAGTTCAAACAGGACTAGACGTTTACCATTTTTACCTTCTTGCTTCGTTTTTCTCTCTCCACGGTACAGATCAGACGTCTGTTCCGTTACCGTTTCATACTCGATCACTTTTTCCTTCTTCAATCTCTCAGTGGTTTCCACCGTTAAAACGGGCTCTTCTCCCACAACCACAATGTCTTGATCAATTTGTAATACAGTATCTTCATTAAGATCAGGGTTTAAATCGAGCAACTCTTGTAGACTAAGGTCATGTTTACTCGCTATAGAGCCTAACACGTCACCTTTCTGGACGTGGTAGATTTTCTCTTCTGACCTCGCCCCCTTCACCCTCGTTTCTAACTCATCTTCACTAATGACCTGGCTTGGATGAACGGTCGTTGTTTCAAGCTGTATATCTTGTTTGATTTGAGCCTCTATCATCTTAGGACGATTGAGCTCCAAATCTTTTAATGCTACATGCAATTGAAAGTCTTCATCAACTATCGAATCATCCTTTTGCATGAGTGGACGACTCTCTACCGCCTTATCTTCTTGTTCTTCATCCTCAACGGAAGCAACGGAGAGAACCGGTTTTTTCGTTTCTCGTGTGCTTTCTTCCTGTAATGCTAAAAATTCTTGCGAAACAAACTGTCCTTTGTAATCGTCTATTACTGTAGAAAGCGCTTCCTCATCTGAAACATACCCTATCAATTCCCCGTCAATCACCACCTTAACGGCGGTTGCCTTTAATGAAAACTGTTCTTCTAAAGCTTGAAGAGCTGCTTCGTTGTCATACTCAGGGCGATATAATGTTTCTTCTTCAAAATATATATCATCATCTCGTTGCAGATTAACGTGAGCATATTTTGATGCTTCCTCATCCATTTTCTTCTCCAGCCAATCATAAATAACATCCTCATCAGTGACGATACCTATCTTCTGGTCATGCACATATACATGATAAACCGTATCTACTTGAGATTGATAATATGTATATCCTATACCACTTCCGCCTAATGCCACAGTTAAACTGGTCAGTGCGATAAGTGACCTTTTTTTATTTTGGTTCATCTTTGCTCTCGTTTGGTCATACTTGTCTGCAGCCCAGCGCTTTATGCTAGACATGTAATCTTGAAGGGTAGACATAGTGACCTCCTTTCGGATATTAGGAAAGAACGTGTGTCAAATTATGCCTTTGGACGACAAACGTCTGTATTATTCACTAAGACTATTATCCTACTAACCCACCTTTGATAACTTTAGCATAGAGATTTTGAACAGACAAGGTAAAAATTTGAAAAAAAGTGCATTAAAAAGGCCCCTCTTTCTAAATGACACACTTTGGACATAGATAGAAAGAGGGGGTTTGACTGATAATAAAGCGTCAGAAATTTTTTCATTTTTTATTTTGTGTCTGCAACTTAAGACTTAATTTCTTACTGGACATGTGGCAAAAATGGCACTAGTAAAGCCTGACTCTAGCTATGCGTATACGCCTCGGATAAGATTCGTCTGTGCACGGTCTGGCCCCACAGAGAAAATGGACAGCGGAATACCTGTTACTTGGGATACCCGCTCAACATAATGACGTGCATTCTCCGGTAGGTCCTCTAAACTTTTTGCCCCTGTAATATCCTCTGTCCAACCCGGCATCTCTTCGTATACGGGCTTACACTCTGCAAGTATGTTGAGGTTCGCAGGAAAATGCTCAATAATCTCCCCTTTATATTCATAAGCCGTGCATATCTTCAGGGTTTCAATTCCTGTTAATACATCAATACTGTTGAGAGACAAGTCAGTGATGCCACTAACACGGCGGGCATGACGGACGACAACACTGTCAAACCAACCGACTCTTCTTGCTCGGCCTGTGGTTGTACCGTACTCCTTACCAACCTCGCGAATCTGGTCACCTATTTCATTATCCAGTTCTGTTGGAAAAGGCCCGTCTCCTACACGTGTCGTATAAGCTTTAGCGACGCCAACGACATGTCTGATTTTGCTCGGCCCAACACCAGAACCGATACACACACCACCTGCGATCGGATTAGACGACGTCACAAACGGGTATGTGCCCTGATCAATATCTAACATGACTCCTTGCGCTCCTTCAAAAAGCACACGTTGACCATCATCGAGCGCATCATTTAAAATAACAGACGTGTCAATGACGTAAGGCTTTAGGATTTCAGCGTAGTCCATATACTGCTGATAAACGTCATCCAAATCAAAGCCTTCCTCATCATACATACGTTCGAGCACTCTGTTTTTATCCTCCAAATTCCTCTTTAGCTTTGCTCTGAATGCTTCGGGATCAAGTAAGTCCGCAATTCGTATCCCCGTTCTGGCCGCTTTATCCATATAGGCAGGCCCTATCCCTTTACCTGTTGTCCCTATTTTTTCCTTCCCTTTACTCTTTTCTTCCGCTTGGTCCAATTTAATATGATAGGGCAGAATGACGTGAGCACGATTACTGATTTTCAAATTATCAGTCGAAAAACCATGATCATGGATGTAATTGATCTCTTCCACCAATGCTTGCGGATTAATCACCATGCCATTTCCAATGACACATATTTTATCATCATAGAATATACCCGAAGGAATAAGATGTAATTTATATTTTTTCCCCTCAAAAATAATGGTGTGTCCTGCGTTATTACCACCCTGATAACGTGCAATAACCTCTGCTTTTTCTGAAAGGTAATCTGTAATCTTACCTTTTCCTTCATCTCCCCACTGTGTTCCTACAACAACAACACTTGACATGGGAGACACCTCCAATTCTATTGTGAGCATTTTTGACCTCTTAAGTGTATCAAATACACCCTCATACTTCAACAAAAACACGAACGTTACCCTCAATATGTATCATATTTGTTCGCTTTACAAATACTTTTGGGCAATAAGGACAACATAATCCCCCTTCCGCATAAGTGAATTGATGGGAAGAGGGAAACAGCTAGGCCCCCATCGGAGGCGCTTGTGGTTCATCTTGTCTACTTAAATTAACGAATTTATTATATTCCTTGAGAAAAGCCAGCTCTACTTTTCCTACAGGGCCATTACGTTGCTTAGCGATGAGTATTTCAATCACATTCTTATTTTCTGTTTCCTGATCGTAATAATCATCCCGATACAAAAAGGCGACAATATCCGCATCCTGCTCAATCGAACCTGATTCACGTAAATCAGATAACATCGGTCGTTTATCTTGCCGCTGTTCTACGGCACGACTAAGCTGAGACAATGCAATAATGGTACAATCTAATTCCCGGGCAATATTTTTCAATGTACGGGATATAGCCGAAATTTCTTGTTGTCGATTTTCTTTTCCTGAGCCGTGTATGAGTTGCAGGTAATCGATAAGGATAATACCAAGCCCATGTTCTGCTTTTAAGCGTCGACACTTAGACCGAATTTGACTGACCGTAATTCCTGGCGTATCGTCAATGAAAATATTAGCCTTTGACAGGGTGGCAATAGCCATCGTCATCTTTTCCCAGTCTTCCTCCATAAATGAGCCCATACGCATGCGATTGGCATCAATATTACCTTCAGCACATAACATACGTTGAACAAGTTGAGAGGCAGACATCTCCAAGGAAAAGATAGCAACCGTCTCATTTGCTCTTGCGGCGACATTCTGGGCTACGTTAAGCGCAAAGGCCGTCTTACCTACTGAGGGACGTGCCGCTAATATAATCAAATCTGAGCGTTGAAAGCCTGAGGTCATCTCATCAAGATCCCTATAGCCTGAAGGAATGCCCGTTAAGTCACTGGTGCTATTGTGTAACTTTTCTATCCGTTCGTAAGTTTCAACGAGGACATCTTTAATGGCTAAAAAGCCATCATGAGTTTTACTCCCCGCAATATCTAATATACTTTTCTCAGCTTGGTTCAGGATTTCCTCAACCTCATCCTGTTCAGCATACCCACTGCTTGCAATTTGTGTCGCGACTTTAATTAAGCGACGTAAGAGGGATTTTTCCTCCACGATTTTAGCGTAGTACTCCACATTGGCAGCTGTAGGGACGGAGCCAGCCAGATCACTTAAATAACTAAGCCCACCGACTTCTTCTAGCTGTTTACGGTCCTGTAGTTCAGAAGTGACAGTGACCAAATCAACGGGTTGGTTCTCTTCAGACAAGTCCACCATAACCTGAAATATCCTCTGATGACTGGTCCGATAAAAATCCTCAGCACTGATTGACTCAAGTGCCCTTATGAGTGCATCAGGTTCTAGAAATATCGCACCTAAAACCGCTTGCTCCGCCTCAATATTTTGCGGAGGTGTACGATCTAAAAACAGTTCACTCATGACTGTTCCACCACATGAACATGTAGGGTTGCCGTTACTTTAGGATGGAGCTTAACGGGTACTTGAGTCACGCCTAGGGCCTTAATCGGTTCATCTAATTCAATTTTACGTTTATCTATCTTATATTTCTTTTTCTTTAACGACTCGGCGATTTGCTTATTCGTGACTGCACCGAACAATCTGCCGCCATCCCCAGCTTTGGCCGGTATACTTATTTTTTCATTTTCTAATTGTTTGGCTAGCTCTTTCGCTTGCTGTAACTCTTCTTCTTTTTTCTTCTTCTCACTGTTCATTTTTGCTTCTAGTGTACTCATGTTACCTTGTGTCGCTTCTACAGCTAGCTTTCTTGGTAACAGGTAGTTACGAGCATGACCTTCAGCTACCTCTTTTACTTCCCCTTTTTTTCCGATTCCTTTCACGTCTTTTTGTAAAATAACCTTCATTCTGTCTCTCCTCCTTCTAAGTAATCATCTATAACTGATTTAAGTGATTGTAGGGTTTCCTCTATTGTAGCATCTTCTATTTGGGTAGCAGCATTTGTAAGGTGCCCACCGCCCCCCATTCTTTCCATGATCACTTGCACATTCATTTCCCCTAAAGAACGTGCACTTATAGCGATCAGACCGTCCTGCCGTTGATTAATTACGAACGAGGCACCGACATTTTTCATCGTTAACAGGGTGTCAGCAGCCTGCGCCATCAGGACCTGGCTAGATACAGGCGTTTCAGCCACTGCTATAGCGATATGGTCTCTATAAAATTCAGCGCCTGCCACAATCTTAGCACGTTCAACAAAATGATCAATGTCTTCCTTCATTAGTTTCTGTACCAAACTCGTATCGGCACCATGATGTCTCAGGTATGAAGCGGCTTCAAATGTACGCGACCCTGTTCGGAAAGCAAAACTATTCGTATCAACTACAATCCCTGCCAACATGGCAGTCGCTTCTAACTTGCTCATGCTAATATTGCGGTCCTGATACTCTAACAGCTCACTGACAAGCTCACTAGTCGAAGATGCATAAGGTTCCATATAGACGAGTAAAGGCTCTGAGATAAATTCTTCCCCTCTCCTGTGGTGATCAATCACCACTTTCCGGTGAATATGCTCCACCAAACGATCTTCAATCACAAGGGATGGCTTGTGAACATCAACAATGACCAGAAGACTGTGCTCCGTTTTCATATCTAGGGCTTCGCTAGGGGTCACGAAGTATTGGTAAATCTCTTCATGTTCCTTAATTTCATTCAGAAGCCTTTCAACCCCTGGTGCGGATTCGTCTAAATCCAACACAACGTAAGCATCTTTATGATTCGCTTGTACAGCCTTTACAACGCCAATAGCTGAGCCAACAGAATCCATATCAGGATTGGTATGCCCCATGACAAAGACCTTATCGCTTTCCTGTATGAGATCACTCAGCGCATGAGAGATTACCCGTGCGCGGACTCTCGTGCGTTTTTCTACCGCGTTTGACTTACCCCCAAAGAACGTGATCTTTCCTGTTCCACGCTTCACTGCAGCCTGATCTCCGCCACGTCCTAAAGAGATATCAAGACTGGACTGAGCCAAATGGCCTAGGTCAATGAAGTCATCCGAACTCGCGCCCACCCCAATACTAAGGGTAATCGGAATTTTGCTGTTTTTATTGGTTAATTCCCGAACGATATCAAGTATTTCAAATCTATTCTCTTCTAATTTTTTTAGCTTCTGCTCCGTTAATACACCAAAGAATTTATCAGCACTCGTGCGTCTGAGATAGATCCCATTGTCTTTTCCCCACTGGTCAATCGTTTGGGTGACATCACTTAATAATAGGGTTCGACTCTGTTCGTCTAACCCTTGAGACACTTCATCCAAGTTATCTAAATGCAATTGTAAAAAAACCGTTTTGCCTTGTCTGTGTTTAATTTGTAATTGATAATACTGCGTTTGGTCGTATAAATAGATTCTTCTTTCCTCTGGATGATGTCGGAGCGCTAAGCTCATATCACCAAACCGTACATAAGTTTCTCTTTCTTCACTGTCAACGACTTGTTGCAATTTAGGAAGCACGTCATGTAATTCATTCCCAATCGGTGACTGTTCTAGCTGTAACAATTCGTTTAAATATTTGTTATGCCACTGTATCGTACGATCTTCGTCATACAAAATAATCCCCACGGGGAGATCAGATACGATGTCCTCGCCTACTTTTTTAACACGGTATGTGAGCGTGGTAATATAATTCTCAAACTCATCCTCAATGTTTTCTTCAGCTTGGTACAGCTTGTACCCTATCCCCGCTAGTATAGCGATAAGCGTGAGTCCTATATACACAAGATGCCATGTTAGGAGGAGTAGTCCAATGAGGGCTATGGCTCCGAATGCTATGACATACACATACCGCTTACGATGTAAGAGGAACTTCGGCATATCTTTCAGCTCCCTATTCTTTTGGTTTTATTCTCTTTCTTAAACCAAAACCAATTTCTAAAATTCCTATTAAGCGAACAAAGATGTTAAGAGGGATGAGAGCAATAATGGTGATAAAAATCAGTAAAAAACGGTTCATCTTCTTAATATATCCATAATAAGATATCACAGCCAAACCTTGTATTAAAAGTAAAAATTCTAGGATGGGTGTAAGGTTAATAGCCATGATGTACAACGTTCCTCCCGGTTCACCAAGGCTAAAAAGCATAATGGATAATGCCGCTAGATAATAAAAAAGCACTGACTTAGGCAATGTCCATTCTCTTAAAGGAGGTAGAGAAGAAACCGGATGCCCTAATCTTTCATAGATAGGTCTGCCGATCCAATGATGGATGAAAGCAAGCCCTAGTGAGGACATGATAAGGATAGCCGGATAGATATATCCAATGGTTTCTATACTTTCTTTATATAACGATATTAATTCCTCATCAAGTGGCACCTGCAAAAACGGACTGGTACTTTCCGGAGAAAGTAACTGATTTTCTATATCATCCTGTATCACTTGGATCACATTCACATCGAAAACCATATATAACATCACGAGTATCAGAAGGTAATTAATCAGATAAGTGACCATGCCGGACGCAATTGTGCCAAAAGCACTCTGACCCTTCCGATACCAAAATCCCATCACAATCCCTACGAGCGATGACACCCATGTAATTAGAAACAGAACAGGGGTGAGCAGGACGCTCAGGAGTAGTAATAAACTCGTCAAGATGACTGATGATGAGACACCATATCTTAACGTGTATAAAATTATGGGGACAGGTAATATGAGAAATGTCAGCATGCCTACCATAGGCATAAATAAGATCATAAAAGCTAAAATCATAAAAATGATAGTCACAATAAAACCATGTTGTATCGGTTGATCATTTTGATTCATTATTTCACTCCACATTTCCGAACACTGATATGTTTTGTCTAGACAATTATATTAAATGCTGAGCGATAAAGCAAAAAGCGCCCGCCTATCAAGCTAAGAAAAAACGGACAGGGGAGAGAATGATAACCTCCTCCTGTCCGTTATTCAAAAATAAGAACTTAGTCCATACTATATGGTAATAACGCCATTTGGCGAGCACGCTTAATGGCTCTAGTTAGTTGACGTTGATATTTCGCGGATGTTCCAGTTACACGGCGAGGTAAGATTTTACCACGCTCGCTGATAAATTTCTTGAGTAGATCCGTGTCTTTGTAATCAATTTTTTCGATCTTATTGACCTTAAAGAAACAAACCTTACGACGCTTACCGCGACCTCGTTTTGCCATCGTAAACCCTCCTTTTTATAGACCTTGTTGTATCACATGATTAAAATGGTAGGTCGTCATCTGAAATATCAATCGGTTTGCCATCATTAGCAAAAGGGTCATCGTCAAATCGAGTATTTTGATTTTGGTTTCCTTGTTGATTGCCGGATCCGCCACTAAATCCTTGAGGTTGAGCACCTTGGCCTTGATTCTGTCTATTTTGACCCTGACCAGATTCTAAGAACCTGACATTGTCGGCCACGATCTCTGTCATGTATATTCTACGTCCCTCATTATTTTCGAAGTTTCGGATTTGTAAACGGCCCTCAACAGCAGTTAAACGTCCTTTTTTTAGATAATTGGCACAGGTCTCAGCTAAACCACGCCAAGTGACAATATTTATAAAGTCCGTTTCTCTTTGCCCCTGCTGGTTGGTATACGGGCGATCAACGGCTAAGGTGAAAGTCGTGACTGCAACGCCATTCGGTGTATACCTTAGCTCCGGGTCCTTAGTCAAGCGTCCGATTAAGACCACTCGATTCAACATATGTTTTCCCCTCCTACTTCATTTATAAAAGCAACCGATTGTTGAATTATTCGTCTTCTTTAACAGCGATATGACGAATCACGTCTTCACTGATGTTAAATAAACGTTCTAACTCGCTAACTGCCTCAGGTCCTGCTTGAATGTACATGAGTACATAGTAACCTTCACGGTAGTCATCAATTTCATATGCGAGACGACGTCGGCCCATTTCTTCCACTTTTTCTACTTCGCCACCATTGTCAGTTACCACGCTTTGGAAACGTTCAATCGTTGCTTTAGTAGCATCCTCTTCAAGGTCTGGGCGTACGATATACATCACTTCATATTTACGCATTCTATCTTCACCTCCTCTTGGACTTAAGCGGTCCCTTCCTAACGTAAGGGACAAGGAGCAGGAATGCAAAAAACACTCATTACAATTCCTTCAATGCTCACAACTAGACATTATAACAAATGCTTGATATCAATACAAGCATACAAGGTTGGTAGATGCTGTTTATTTCAAAAGAACAGTCTATGATTTATTTTAAGTTCGAACCAATGGTGGATGTTCTAAACATTAAAACGGAAATGCATGACATCTCCATCCTGTACGACGTAATCTTTACCTTCTAGACGTAGTAAGCCTTTCTCTTTGACACCGTTCATTGATCCTATTTCAGCAAGATCGTTGTAATGCACGACTTCAGCTCGAATGAAACCACGTTCGAAGTCTGTATGGATCACGCCTGCCGCTTGGGGTGCTTTGGTTCCCTCTCTAATCGTCCACGCTCGAACCTCTTGTTCTCCTGCTGTGAAGTACGTCTGTAGGCCAAGTAGTTGATACGCCTCACGGATTAATTGATCTAGTCCAGATTCATCAATGCCGAGTTCCTCTAGAAACATGGTTTTTTCTTCACCTTCAAGCTCAGCGATCTCAGATTCGACTTTGGCACTGATAACAACGACACCAGAACCTTCTTCAGCGGCGTACGCTCTCACTTTTCTAACGTATTCATTTTCTGCTACGTTTGTAATCTCTTCTTCGCTAATGTTGGCCACATAAAGGACAGGTTTTTGTGTTAGTAGATGAAATTCCTTAATCAACTTTTCTTCGTCTTCACTGAGCTCGACACTTCTAGCAGGCTTTTCATTTTCAAACGCTTCTTGTAAACGTTCTAGTATATCCAGCTCCTGCTTTGCTCTTTTTTCTCCCGACTTCACATTCTTCTTTACACGATCAATGCGCTTTTCCACAGATTCTAAGTCGGCTAAAATAAGCTCCAAATTAATGGTCTGGATATCGCGTACAGGATCTACACTTCCTGACACATGTGTCACATTTTCATCTTCAAAGCAACGTACGACATGTGCGATCGCATCAACTTCTCTTATGTTGGCTAGGAACTTGTTTCCCAGTCCTTCACCTTTACTTGCCCCTTCTACTAGTCCTGCAATATCAACGAACTCGAACGCTGTAGGGACGGTCTTTTTCGGTGTAACAATCTCCGTTAATGTCTGTAAGCGATGATCAGGTACTTCAACGACACCGACGTTCGGATCAATCGTACAGAAAGGATAGTTTGCAGATTCCGCACCCGCTTGGGTTATAGCATTAAATAAAGTGGATTTCCCGACGTTTGGGAGACCTACTACACCACATGACATGCCCATTCTATGTCAACTCCTCACTTATATTTAAATGTTTCATGACAATGTTAAACACTATTTAGAAGTATATCTCTCATGTTTAATGAAATCAATATGAGAACATTTCCCTTCTGTAGATAAGCCTAATTTTGGCCCTTTTGCCTATTGGTCTGAATAGGATAATACCGTATGAACATACACACACTTTGGAGGAGGTTACATGAAAATGCATCATCATCATCATCAGCCACAGCATCACTTAGCGTGGCATGAAACATTAGAGTTACACGAACTTTTAGCGTTTCAGTCCGTAGGCGTATTTAAGTTAAAAAACAGCATTGCACAGGTCCGTGACCCGCAACTGAGACAGCTATACCAAGCTGCGATTCAGGCCATGAGTCAGAATCTGCAAGAGTTGCTCCCATTCGTATCGCTTGCCCCTCGCCAAGATGAGCGTCATAAATTTGATGACACAGGCTTTTTTGCAGGGGATTTGTTAGCTTTGGCTAAGACACTCGTACGTAATTATGCCATTGCCATTACAGAGACAGCCACGCCTCAACTTCGAGAGGTTCTAACCAAACAACTACTAGGCGCTATTCAGTTGCATGAACAGGCTTTCCTATATATGTGTGAGAGAAGCTACTACCCCGCTTACGATTTAGAGGCACTCCTCGCCAACGATGTGAAAAATGCCACAATGGCCCTTGAGCTTCCTTATTAATCATGAAGACCCAAGAGCTCTCCTCCTTTACGAGGGGCTCTTTTTTTATGTTTTTTTGCTTTAATAAACATTGTGTTACAATGATGTCGGGGTGAATAACATTGAATAATACCGTCAATAAAATAAAAACATACACTCGGCCTGTCGTGAAGCATTTGACTTTTAAAAATATCGTTTTTTCATTGATGTTAGTTATTTTCTTCACTGTGGCCTTTGTTTATTTACGCTCTATATGGGACGTCTTTATAACTGATGTTTTACAGAAGGGCTAAAAAAAGGAAAAAGGACATGAGAAAAAAGCGTCATTGTAGCTCCCTGGCCTTACAGGCAAGAGCAGCTTCTTACCTATATAAAAGGTACACTGTGCCACCCTGCTAATTGAACAGTTATCCAAACAGAAAAGAGAAACACCCCCTTAGAAATGGGGGTACATCGGTAAGTATATATGATATAGAACAGACTATAGATTATAGCTTTTCAATCCCCACCAGACAATCATATAACGTACTCCCTAAACCAACGTCTGATATCGTATCAGGTGTAAGTTGGTTAGGTGAGCCACCATAAGCGCCCCATCTCCCTTCATCTACACGAATAGTATCTGCATGTATCCCCGGTACGATCTTGACGATTCCCTCAATGCTTCCTCTATCGTTATAAAGCCTGATGAGATCACCTTCGTTTAAGTTTTCACGTTCAGCAATTGACGTTGATATGTCTATTCTTGGCTCTTGTAGTGCAGAGACAAGATGAAAGTGCTGAGAATGTAAAGATTTTTGTGGGTGAATACTTAACATCGTATACGGATACTGAGCATAGCGCTCGGGATCACGCCATTTTGATTCATGAGGTAGTTGCAGTTGGACCATCGGTTCTTTTCCTTCTCTTTCAAGCTTAAGCGAATAAAATTCATACTTGCCCGAAGGGGTTGTAAACTGCTTATTAAACCAAGGCACATCACTAATAGGAAGCTTAACCGCCCCTTTTTCTTTCATCACTTCCAGTGTGACACCTTGTTCATTTAATAAGGACAGCCCCATCTCCAACCACTCATCCACTGTATAATCAAACTCATCTCCAAACCCTAAACGGTTGGCGAGCTCCGTCCATATCCAGCGATCAGGTTTAGCCTCTCCATAAGGCGGCACACTCGCCTGACCGTAAGTGACGACGTTGTGAAACATGGAAGCATAATAGAGATCCTCTTCTTCAAATACGGTCGTACAGGGCAAGACATAATCTGCTAACTGCGCCGTGTCAGTCAAGAACTGGTCCACAACAACCTTGGTTTCGATCTGTTCAAAAGCCTTTTTGACGAGATTCGTGTTAGGGACCTGTACAACAGGATTTCCTCTGGTGACAAAAAGCATCTTAATGGGTGGATCATTAGCTGCTAGAATATCCTCTGCCTGTGTCATACGCGTGAAGGTACGATGTTGTTTTCTTTTATCAGGTCGTGTTAACGCTGTCGTGTTAAAGGACTCTCCCACTGCAAGCTGCGCATAGTTTGCCCCTCCACCTTGAATACCGATATTTCCTGAAACGGCCACGAGTGCATCGATGGAACGTATGGTTTGACCACCATTACTATATCGCTGTAACCCTAAGCCCATTAAAGTGCATGTGGGCTTCCCTTCACTGTAGGCTTGTACAAGTGTTTCAAACATGTCAGGTGTCAGCCCTGCCTGCTCTAAGATCGTATCCGTCTGTACAGTTGCCAGAACATCCTTATTAAAAGTATCAAAACCGTACGTATATTGACTAAGGAAAGCATCATCTGCTTGACCATCGTCAACGAGTCTTTTCGCTATCGCTAGTGCGACCGCACCATCCATTCCTGGACGAAGCGTGATGTGTGTATCCGCCATTTTAGCAATACCCGTTTTTAACGGATCAATCACAATTAACTGGGCGCCCCTTTTGCGCGCTTTTTTTACAAAAGGAAGAATATGCATGTTCGTTGCAGTGATATTACGTCCCCAGACGACGATCGAGCGGCTATGAACGATATCCTCAGGTGAATGGCTATAGGCGCTCCCGAAGTCCACCTTCTGGGCCTCAATCCCTGCGCCCCAGCACAAACTTCCTACCAATTCTGTGATACCGCCATAACAGTTGAAAAAACGCTGGTCTAAGTTTTTTAATAAACCGTTATTGGAATAATCATGGCTGTGTAAAACCGCCGTGGTTCCCACCTCTTCTTTAATCGTTTGCATCTTATCTGCGATGTCATCTAACGCTTGGGACCAGGTTACCTCTTGAAAAACACCGTCTACCTTCTTCAGAGGTGTTAGAATGCGTTCTGTATGATTCACACGGTCCCCTAACATCATGCCCTTGCCACAAATTTTCCCCTTTGTCATAGGATGGTCTGGATCTCCCTCAACCTTAACCACCTTTTGATTTTGTGTTGTGACAACAAATCCACAAGCGTCCCAACAGTTTAACGGGCAGCCTGTTTTGACTTTCTTCTCTCTTTGAGTCAATCTCCCAACTCCTCTCCACTCCACTCACCAAACTTTTAGTATGCCGCTGTTTTTAATCTCCCTGATACGGTTCAAGTATTTTTTTTAGCTTTTGAACGAATTTGGCTCGTGGGAGTAACACACTGTGCTCGCATTTCATGCATTTTATACGAATATCCATACCCATGCGGACAATCTTCCAGCGATTTTCCCCACAGGGATGTGGCTTTTTCATTTGGACGATATCGTAGAGTTTAAACTCTTTTTGCTGCATCGTTCATCCCCCTACCTTTTACGAACTTTTTATCATCTTACCGCATTTTGCGCTGCTTCGCCAACGGATAGAGTAGGATTGTCATCAGGATGAATAGATTCAGCACACCGTAGAGAGGATATAAGACTTTTATTAAGTTTGTAAAACCAAAGACCGTTAAAGGGATAATACATAGGATAAAAAAAGCAGCTGTTAACCACTGCGGTCGTTCCTGGCTTTTAAAGCGAGTCACAAGTCCGAACATGCCACTAATCGCCGTAGTGAAGATGGCCAACCATAATATAAAGGTAACCCCGATCATAAGCTCATCCGAGAAATACCGCAGAATGGCAAAAAGAGGCACTTCATACAGCATAATTTCATTACCCAGGTTTAATAGAGACTCGTTATATAAGAGCGCGATGCTACACAGCCCAACCGCACTCCCTATGCTAGCCACCTTTATTTCTTTGGCTTGCATGCGTGAACCGATAGCAGACAACACAGCAATGAGCGGTAAGATATTTAGCGCCGTGAAAGCTATAGCGGAAGGAAAAATCTGCTCACCAGCGGACACTTCGGCTCTCTCACCAAATCCTCCCCAAATAAATAACCCGCAAACAAGCATCAGAGTCATAATCATGATTGGAATGAGAATACTATTTAAGGAAATCATCACTTCAACATTTCGTAGAAACACGAGCCATACCAATACACTTATCAGGGCCACGCCAACCCAATATGATATAGACCAGTATTGTAAAGTTGCCCCGCTTCCAGCGAACATCACCACCGTCGTAGAAAGTAAATAAAAAAAGATGAGGACATCATACACTCTACCCAATGTTTTCCCGATTAACGCCTCTAGCACGTGGACATAATGTGGGGCTTTCAGTTCATGGCTAATACTCATGATAATGTAACAGCTGATTGAGAATAGCAACATGGATAACAAAACATAGATACTACTCCCTGTACCATAAGAGGTGAAAAATTCCCATATCTCTCTACCTGAAGCAAATCCTGCCCCAATCGTTGTCCCAATAATAAGGAAAGAGACCTTCAATCCGTTCCAAACATATGCATGGTTATTCACCCAAGTTTCTCCCCCTTTGTCTTGTCCTTGAATACAAATAGACTAAAGTATAATTTTTCTTTCCCCGTCCTATACTGGTTAATAAACCATATAAGATTGCTATTCTCTTAGTAATCAAAAGGAGGTCTTATGAGTATCCAGATGCACCCTCCTACACCATTGTTCCGAGACTCTTACGACAGTCATTACATGGTTCACCGTTTGTCTCAAACGTTATATTCAACTTTATTAAACAAGCATGATTTTTATGACATTGTTATCGTTTGTATTGGTACAGACCGCTCTACTGGCGATGCTCTTGGACCGATCATTGGATCAAAACTATCATCACTGACACCGGCCAACATGAGTGTTTATGGCACACTTGATGAACCCGTTCACGCCATGAACTTAGATGACACATTGCAGCAAATTAAAGAAAACCATCGTTTTCCTCTCATCATTGCGATTGACGCTTGCCTTGGTGATCTCAAGAGTGTAGGAAAAATCACCTTAGCCAAAGGCCCTTTAAAACCTGGAGCTGGCGTACAGAAAAAACTCCCCGAAGTGGGCGATTATCATTTGACTGGTATCGTGAACGTGGGAGGGTTCATGGAGTATTTTGTTTTACAAAACACAAGACTATCTGTCGTCATGAAAATGGCAGATAAAATAACAACGGCAATACACACAACATCAACGTTACTTGCCCAAAAAAAAGAAGCTTCCCCTACAGAAAGCTTCAACCGACGTTGGTCAAACGTCTTCACAGATCAATAATTCAGTCAAGCTGACACCCCAAGGCCCTTCTCGCTTTACAAGAGAGGGTCTATTTTTTATCCTCGGCATCTCCATTCTGGTCTAGCGTTTTAGACAAGCTAATAAAGATAAAACACGCCGGATAATACAGTGGCGACGAGCAATGCGGGTAGAAGATTCCCGACCTTAATCTTCGTTAATTCTAATAAATTTAAAGCTATGGCAATGATTAAGATACCACCCGTAGCTGTGATATCAATAACCACTTGGTCAATTAAAGCCTGGGGAAACACCCTATTAATAAAAGTTGCACCAAACGCGATAGCTCCCTGATACAGAAAAACTGGGATGGCTGAAAAGATGACGCCAATGCCAAGTGTTGAGGAGAAGAGTATAGCCATAAATCCGTCTAACATTGATTTTGTATATAGCACATTATGATCCTGTCTTAGGCCACTATCTAAAGCCCCTACAACTGACATAGCGCCAATACTATATATCAGCGTGGTTGTGACAAACGCCCGTGCGATGTTCCCCTTTAGTCTCTTACCCGCTTTCACTTCAATCCATTTTCCTAATTGTTCTAAACGCTGTTCTAACTTAAGTGCCTCACCTATGACCGCACCAATAGCTAAGCTGAATAAAACGATAATAAAGGAATGGCTTTCAAAAGCCATCCCTAATCCCAGAACGACAATCGCGATGCCCATCGCTTTCATGATGGTCTCTTTCATACTCTGATTAATATTCGTAAACACCTGTCCTAATAGTGCGCCAATGATGATGGCAATGGTGTTAGCGATAACGCCTAGTAAAATCAATTTTCTTCGCTCCTGTCCTTTACTCCCCTAATAATCCCTCTTTTATTTCCATAAGAGCATCTATGAAATGGTCAACCTCTTCTGTTCTATTAAAATAACTGAAGCTGATACGCAACGCCCCCGTTCTTTCTGTTCCATGGGCATGATGCGCAAGAGGTGTACAGTGCATGCCCGCCCTAACCGCTACACCATAATAATCATTCAATATATGGGCCACTTCGTGAGAGTGAACCCCTTTAATATTAAAAGCAATCACAGGTCCTCTCGGTACATCTACAGTCGGCCCGTACACAGCTATGCCCGACATGTCGTTTAATTGACGCAGAGCATAAGTCGTCAATCCTGCTTCATGCTGCTGTATCTTATCTATCCCTTCATTCAATATAAAGCGAACCCCTTCTCCTAACCCAGCAATACCTGGCGTATTAAGGGTCCCTGCCTCCAAGCGTTCAGGCATTTGTCCAGGCATGTTAACGTCTTCTGAAAAACGGCCTGTCCCGCCATGTAACAGAGGTGTCAACGTAACACGAGGTGAAACGTATAAACCACCGGTCCCCTGCGGGCCATATAGACCTTTATGCCCTGGAAAAGCCAACAGATCTATTTTCAATTCCTCCACATCAATAGGAAGGTAACCTGCCGATTGAGAGGCATCCACAAGAAACAAAAGATTATGCTCATCCGCAAGTTGGCCCAATAAAGACACCGGCATGACTTGCCCCGTTAGGTTAGACATGTGGGTACAGGCGATGAGTTTTGTGTGCTCGGTAATATAAGGACAAATGTCGTCGGGTTTGATCTCTTCATTCGGTTTTAGATCAAGATATGTCGTTTGAACGCCATAGGCGTCTTTTAGTTTTTCAAGTGGGCGGCGAACAGAGTTATGTTCCAAGCTTGTCGAAATAACATGATCGCCCTCTTTCCACTGTAATCCAAATAGTGCTTGGTTTATAGCTGCTGTAGCATTAGTTTGAAAAACAATGCTATTTGAATCTTGCACGTGGAATAGTGCCGCTAGATTACGCCGCGTTTCGTTCACCACTTGAGAGGCCTTTTGTGCTAAACGATGCCCCCCTCTTCCAGGGTTGGCCGCATAGTTTTCGACAGCTTCAACCATCGCTCGAGACACTTCTTTTGGTTTTGGCCAAGTTGAAGCGGCATTGTCTAGGTAAATCATATTTTCACCTACTATCTATAGCAATGTATCCTTTTACAGATTGTAAAAGAGGATAACACCCTGCTATCCTCTCGAGTTAATCCTTTTAACTTTTTTGCTGAACAAGTTCAATTATACGATTTAAATCTTGATCTGTAAAAAATTCTATCTCAATTTTCCCTTTTTTGCTCCCCTTTGTGATTTTCACAGAGGTGCCAAATACACCTTTTAGATCCTCTTCTATTCTTTGCAAGTGAACGTCCTTCTTCACTTTCTTCCGCTCTCTTTTGTTTGTTCCACGTGAAACATCTTCTATCCGTTGAATGAGTTCCTCTAATTGACGAACACTTAAATTTTCTTCTATACATTTTTTAGCTAGCTGGAGAAGTGTTTTACGGTCCTTTACTCCGACCAGTGCACGAGCATGTCCCATTGATAATGTTCCACGTGAAACATAGTTTTGTACGTTCTCAGGTAAATGTAGAAGCCTTAAAAAGTTAGCAATATGTGAACGGCTCTTACCAACCTTTAGGGATAGCTCCTCTTGTGTCAGTTCAAACTTTTCCATGATTTTTTTGTAAGCTAAGGCTACTTCCATCGCATTTAGGTCTTCTCTTTGGATATTTTCAATTAAAGCGATTTCCATCACTTGGGGCTCTGAGAATTCCTTAACCACAGCAGGGATCGTACTGAGGCCAGCTTCTTTTGATGCTCTGAAACGACGCTCTCCTGCTATAATTTCAAACCCCTTAATGCTTTTTCTGACGATAATGGGCTGAATCACACCATGTTCTTGTATGGATTGTTTAAGTTCCTCAATGGTGTCTTTTTCAAATTCTTTTCGTGGTTGATATGGGTTAGGTCGTAACTCATTTAGCTTGATTTGAATGACTTTTTCATCATCTGATACTTCTAATGATGGAATTAAGGCATCGAGGCCCTTTCCTAAACGTTTAGACATCCTCTACCACTTCCTTTGCAAGGTCAAGGTAAACCTCAGCCCCCCTTGATTTTGGATCATAGGTCACTATGGACTGGCCATGACTCGGTGCTTCGCTGAGCCTAATATTACGTGGGATGACGGTCTGATATACTTTTTCTTGAAAATACTTTTTCACTTCTTCAATTACTTGCAAACCTAAATTGGTTCTGGCATCTAACATAGTGAGTAGAACACCCTCAATAAGCAAAGACGTATTAAGATGCTTTTGGACTAAACGCACTGTATTCAATAGCTGACTTAATCCCTCGAGGGCATAGTACTCACATTGAATTGGGATTAAAACTGAGTCTGCTGCCGTCAATGAGTTAATGGTAAGTATACCAAGGGACGGTGGACAATCTATAAGGATATAATCATATTCATCCTTAATCGGCAGTATAGATTTTTTTAAACGTATCTCACGAGAAATGGTCGGAACTAATTCTATCTCGGCCCCTGCTAATTGAATGGTAGCTGGGATAATAGACAGGTTATCGACACTCGTCGTTATAACTGTATCCATTGGATCTACTTCATCAATGAGAACATCATATATACACTGTTCAACGTCAGCTTTGTTGATACCGATGCCACTCGTTGTATTTCCTTGCGGGTCAATATCAATGAGCAGGACTTTCTTCCCGAGCGTCGCTAAACTAGCCCCCAAATTAATGGAAGAAGTCGTCTTACCAACACCGCCCTTTTGATTCGCAATCGCGATTATTTTCCCCATGGCCTTTCACCTCTTCTATTCATTTCTGTTACGGTCTAAGATGTCTATCAAACTGATTTCGAAGGTCCTAATTGACAAGGTTGCACTACAATATTGCTTAGGTTGGCCGTCATTTCACAATTGGCCGTCGTTTCACGCCATACTGGTTATATTATTTTTCTTTTTTCCTAGGTTGTTGACAAGAAGAAAACTTGGCTCCTAAGCCAAGCCTTGTTTTAGCCTTTTTTCAACGTGATATACACTATTTGTTCTTTGGTATCTTAATGGTCACTTCGTAAAATTCATCGTGATCTTTTTCATCCGTTTCGATCGTTAAACCACTCTGTACGACCATATCTACTGATTGACGTATGGTATTAAGAGCTAAGCGAACGTCCTTAGAATAAGATTTACGTACTGGTCGCTTTTTCGTCTTCTCGCCTTGTTGATCAAAATATTGTTTGATTCGTGCTTCAGCCTGTTTGACGTTCAAATCCTTTTCAATAATTTCTTTTAGAAATTTGAGCTGTAGCGCCTCTTCTTTCAAGCTTAGAAGTGCACGTGCATGCCGCTCTGTGATCAACCTTTTCTTTAATGCTTCATGACATTCTTGCGGAAGATGCAACAGCCTAATTTTATTCGCGATGGTTGACTGCCCTTTGCCTAAACGTTGAGCCAAACTTTCTTGAGTCAAACCATGCAACTCTATCAATCTTTGATAGGCCATAGCTTCCTCTATTGAAGTTAAATTCTCGCGTTGTAAGTTCTCTATCAGTGCTACTGAAGCCGACTGAGAATCATTAAAATTACGTATCACAGCCGGAATCGTATGTAATTCAAGTTTGGTAGCCGCACGCCATCTCCGCTCACCCGCAATTAGCTCATAGTGATCCCCTTGTTCGCGTACAACAATCGGTTGTATAATGCCGTGTGTTTTGATGGTTTGACACAATTCATCAATTTTTTCATCATCAAACTCTGTCCGCGGCTGATAACGGTTGGGGATAATCTGGTCTAAAGGAATAGATACAACCGCATCCTGGGTGTTGCTCATATCGAGCGCTTCTGCCTTTTCCTTCAGATCCTTGTGTTCCTCTGATTCCTGCTCGTGTTGTTTCTCTCCGATACCTAACAAACGAGTAAACTGCTCTTTCATGGCTTACACCACCCAATATATTCTCTTTATAACATTCTTTATTCTATCACTTTTCTCCTGCAAAAAAAATAAAATGTTCCACGTGGAACATTTTATTTGTAGAAAGCTGTAGACTATCGTATCGGTTTCTTGTTCGGTATACCCGGTTTTCTTGGGTACTGTTTCGGTGTGGGTTTTATTTTATCAATCAATATCATTGATCGATGTCCTTCTTCCTGTGGGAGAGTAATAGTATGGTGTTCCTCAACCTTTCCACCTAATTGACCAATGGCATTCCGTGCTTCTTGTTGTTCTTCTTCTCCTTTAGCCCCCTTCATAGCGATAAACCGTCCTTCAACTTTGACAAGGGGCAAACACAATTCGCTAAGCACGTTCAATCTTGCTACAGCTCTAGCCATTGCGATGTCGTACGCTTGGCGGTGTTCAGGCTGGCGACCAAATTCTTCTGCTCTCTTGTGGTGCAAGTGGACGTGATTCAGATCTAACGTTTCGACTAGGTGCCCTAAGAATTTAATCCTTTTATTTAAGGAATCAACGATTGTCACCGATAAATGCGGAAAGCATATTTTGAGGGGCAAGCTAGGAAATCCAGCCCCTGCTCCAATATCAACAATACTCATCGATTGATCAAAATCGTGGTAAAAAGCTGCTGTCAATGAATCATAAAAGTGTTTAAGATACACGGCTTCTTGATCTGTGATAGCGGTGAGGTTCATTTTTTCATTCCATTGTACTAACTCATTATAATATTTACGGAACTGATATAACTGTTCCTCTGATAAGGTGATGCCCTTCTGCTCTAGTGCTTCAACAAATGTTTTTTCATTCATATGTGATGACTCCTAGACTTCCTTTTTTTGCGACATTTGTTCTAAATAAACGAGAAGAATAGAAACGTCAGCAGGCGATACACCTGAAACTCTAGACGCTTGAGCGATACTGAGTGGTTTAACCTCATTGAGTTTTTCCACCGCTTCCATAGACAACCCTTTGATCTGTGTATAATCTAGGTTTTCAGACAGCTTCTTGTTTTCCATGCTTTTCAGTTTTTCGACCTGTTGTAACTGTTTTTCTATATAGCCACTGTACTTGACTTGAATCTCTACTTGTTGTTTCACTTCGCTAGACAACGAAACAGGTGAAGGGGAAATCTTCTCAATGTCTACATATGAGATCTCAGGCCTTCTTAAGATCGTGGCTAAATCGAATGAATTGGTCAATTCCTTCGACCCTTTGGCACGCATGACAGCTTGGGTGTCTTCATTCGGTCGTGCCTTTTCTTTGTTCAATCGTTTGATTTCCACTTCAATTTGTTCCTTTTTTTGTTTAAAACGCTCATAGCGTTCTTCTCGAATTAAGCCAATATCATAGCCGATGTCAGTCAGCCTTAAGTCAGCATTGTCATTTCTTAAGAGCAGACGATACTCAGCTCTAGACGTTAACAAACGGTACGGCTCCTGCGTGCCTTTGGTCACCAGGTCATCGATGAGTACCCCAATATATGCTTGCGAACGGTCTAGGATGACAGGACTCTTCCCTTGTACTTTTCTGGCAGCATTAATCCCCGCCATAATTCCTTGACCTGCGGCCTCTTCATAGCCACTAGTCCCATTAATCTGACCCGCTGTGAATAAGTTTTCAATCGTCTTGGTTTCAAGTGATGGCCATAATTGTGTCGGCACGATAGCATCATATTCGATCGCATATCCTGGCCGCATCATTTTGACATCTTTTAGCCCCGGGACGGACTTGAGTATTTGTAATTGAATATCCTCTGGCAAGCTTGTTGACAGACCTTGCACATAGACTTCTGACGTCGTCCGCCCCTCGGGTTCTAAGAATATTTGATGGCGTGGTTTATCAGCGAAGCGTACAATTTTATCCTCAATAGAAGGACAGTAACGGGGGCCTTGCCCTTCAATTTCTTTAGAATCGCCATACATTGGTGAGCGAGATAGATTATCCTGTATCACTTTATGTGTTTCTTCACCAGTGTACGTTAACCAACATGGCAGCTGATCTTCAAGGTATTCGGTCGTTTCAAAAGAGAAGGATAGCGGCTTATCGTCCCCAGGTTGAATTTCGGTTTGATCATAATCGATGGTGTCTCCATGCACACGCGGTGGTGTGCCCGTTTTGAATCGAACCATGTCGAAACCAAGCGCTTGCAAGTGTTCTGATAGACGAATAGATGGCTGTTGGTTAT
Organism: Caldalkalibacillus salinus; assembly: GCF_016745835.1. Classification (NCBI taxonomy): domain Bacteria; kingdom Bacillati; phylum Bacillota; class Bacilli; order Caryophanales; family Bacillaceae; genus Caldalkalibacillus; species Caldalkalibacillus salinus. Next base: position 40,860 of record NZ_JAERVL010000036.1, read on the forward strand.
TCGGTCCACTCTCATAAGATAAGTCTCCTAAAACCACGCGCCCTCGTAAATAAGTCCCCGTTGTCAAAACGACTGTTTTAGCGTAATATTCTGCCCCGGTCTTCGTCGCTACCCCTCGACAAACACCATCTTCCACGATCAACTCTTCGACCATTGCTTGGCGTAAAACCAGATTAGGCTCTTTTTCAATGGTTTCTTTCATCGTTTGTTGATATAGGAATTTATCCGCTTGCGCACGTAAAGCCTGAACAGCTGGACCTTTTCCTGTATTCAATAAACGCATTTGGATATAAGTTTTGTCTATATTTTTTCCCATTTCACCGCCTAGGGCGTCTATTTCTCTTACCACATGCCCTTTAGCTGGACCTCCAATGGAAGGGTTACATGGCATATAAGCCACAGCATCTAAATTTAATGTAAGTAAAAGTGTGGAACATCCCATACGAGCTGCAGCCAAGGCTGATTCACTGCCCGCATGTCCTGCTCCGATGACGATCACATCAAAGTCATCCCCACGGTATCTCATCTGTGTACTCCTCCTAACTCACTATCAGCTTTATTTACCGAGACAAAATTGAGAGAATAACTGATCAATTAAACTCTCGTTTACTGCATCCCCTATAATTTCACCTAAGGTTTCCCACGCTTTCTGTAAATCTATTTGAACGACGTCAACGGGTACACCAGCGTGAATACCATTAATTGCTTCTTCAATAGAACGTTGGGCTTGTTTTAACAAAGAGATGTGACGTGCATTACTAACATAGGTAACATCGCCCCCCTGCACGTCTCCAGTAAAGTAAAGTTCAGAAATGGCTTGCTCCAATTGATCTAGCCCTGCGTCCTCTATCAATGACGTCGTCACAATCAATGCCTCATCATGTAATGATTTCAACTCTTCCATATCTATTTGCGGATCTAAGTCTGTCTTATTAATAATTAAGATGCTTTTCATATCCTGTACGAGATTTAGTAACTGACGATCTTCATCACTTAACGGTTCAGCATAATTAAGAACCAGGAGAATGAGATCCGCTTGTTTAAGCACCTCGCGAGACCTTTCTACCCCGATCCTTTCCACGATATCCTCTGTTTCTCTGATACCTGCCGTATCAACCAACTTTAACGGGACACCACGAACATTTACATACTCCTCTAGGACATCCCTTGTCGTACCAGGTACATCTGTGACAATCGCTTTGTTTTCATGCACCAATGCATTCATTAATGATGATTTACCCACATTAGGACGTCCAATAATCACTGTGGATAAACCTTCTCTTAAAATTTTACCCTGTTCAGCTGTCTGAAGTAAACGTTCAATTTCCTCTTTTACCTTTGTGGACTTGTTTAAGAGAAGTTCATGTGTCACTTCCTCTACGTCATGTTCCGGATAGTCTATAGTGACCTCAATATGAGCTAATGTTTCTAGAATCTCCTGTCGCAGGGACTGTATCATCTTTGATAACCTTCCCTCCACCTGCTGTTGGGCCACATCCATAGCTCTATCCGTCTTAGAACGAATCAAATCCATGACCGCCTCTGCCTGCGATAAGTCTATCCGTCCGTTTAGGAATGCTCTCTTTGTAAACTCCCCTGGTTCCGCCAGTCTTACACCTTGATCCAAGACAAGCTGCAATACCCGCTTGACTGAAGCAATCCCTCCATGACAGTTTACTTCGACCACATCTTCTTTTGTATATGTGCGTGGCTCACGCAAAACCGTAACCATCACTTCCTCTATATTTTCTCCACTTTGTGGATGAATCAGATGACCATAATGTATGGTGTGACTTTCCACAGTGGACAAATCATGTTTACCTTTATATATATTATCCACAGCATCGACGGCATCTTTACCACTTACACGAACAACGGCGATGCCACCCTCACCCATAGGTGTGGATATCGCTGCGATTGTATCGAAATGATCCATGATATATTCACCTCAGCATTATTTAGGTTACCCCTAAATTAATACAATAACACATATTTCCTATCTGGAGCAAAAGAAAAAGAGCCTCTATGTAGAGACTCTTTGAGATTCAATATTAAGTTATCCACATGTGGACTATTTAGGTAGGATCACAACATGACGGTTCGGTTCTCTTCCTTCACTTTCGGTAAGCACACCGGCATATGATTGCAGATGAGTGTGAATAATTTTACGCTCTGCGGCATTCATAGGTTCTAAAGACACCTTAGCCCGTGTTGTGATCACTTTCTTAGCCATACGATCAGACAGTTGCTGGAGGGTTTCTTTTCTTCTTTTCCGATAATTTTCGGCATCTAGAATAATACGTACATAATCTTCTGTATATCGATTAGCAACAACATTAGTGAGATATTGGAGTGCATCTAATGTTTGCCCACGACGACCAATCATGAGGCCAATTTTGTCACCAGTCACATCGAATGTCCATTGATCTGACTCCTCTTTCACCTCAATCTTTGCGGGTATATTCATCTTAGCCAACACTTCCTCTAAAAAGGCCTGCCCTTCCTGCACCGCTAATGTCTGGCTCTTTTCACTGGTGTGAGATGTTAATTCATCTGTATTTTCCGCTAGTGAATCTGATTGCTTTAATGGTACTGTTTCTGTTTCTGTTTCTGTATGCACAAAAGCGGAAGTATACTCGACTTCCGCTGTGCGTTCTGTGCTGTTAGGTTCTCCTTGTTCATCGGATTGCTTCATTTCGACTTCAATAACGGCTTCTTTTGCTCCTAAACCAAAAAACCCTTTTTTTGGCTCCTCAATAACGTTAACGTTAACTGCATCCGCTGAAGTTTCAAGTTGATTGAGGGCCGTCCTGACAGCCTCTTCGATCGTTTTTCCCCTAACAGTCACTTTACTCACTTAGCAGCACCCTCCTGATTAAGATTATACATATCTTTCATAAAGTAAGTCTGCGTAATTGTGAATAGGTTACCGATCACCCAGTATAGCGATAAAGCTGCTGGGAAGTAGAAAGCAAACACTGTGATCATCACAGGTAAAATCACCATTAAAATTCGCATTTGTGGGTTACTTTGAGCCCCCATCATTTTCTGCTGCCCATACGTAGTAATACCGGCAAGAATCGCAAGCCCCCAGAATGGTTCGCCTAGCTCAATACCAAGAAACGTGTGACCTGGTATCAGTTCATGGCGGAAAATGGCGTGATAAAATGCGATCAGAATCGGCATCTGAACTAGAATTGGAAGGCATCCTGCTAACGGATTCACATTATGCTTTTGGAATAATTTCATCGTTTCTTGCTGAAGTTTTTGCTGGTCCGTTTTATACTTCTCTCGTATCTTCTGCATTTCCGGCTGTAAGGCCTGCATCATTTTAGAACTTTTCAACTGTTTCACCATCAATGGGAGGGTCAACAAACGAATAATAATCGTCACGACAATAATGGACCATCCATATCGATCTAACATGCGGTCATCAGTTGAGTTGAATAACTCTGCAAAGTATTCTAACGTCCAAGCGAGTGGATAGACGAAATACCGGTCCCATATCCCATTTTCAGGGTTAATCGGTTCCTCGATATTACATCCTGTTAACATAAATAAAAACATAAATAAAATTGCAACCAGTAATATTCTACGAGCCAAATTCTACTCCTCCTATCTTACAGCTGACAACTATGGTACAGGATCAAAACCACCACGGTGGAAAGGATGGCACTTCAATATTCTTTTAATGGCAAGATATCCTCCCTTGGCAGCCCCATGCTTTGTTATCGCCTCATACGCATAATGCGAACAAGTCGGTGCGAAACGACACGTGGGTGGTGTCAATGGAGAGATATATTTCTGATAAAAAAGAATAAGTCCTATTAAGATCCTTCTCATCTCTAGCCTGTCTCCTCACCTTATCTAAGTATACCCAAGAATTATGTCTGTCGTTTGTGAGGGGCTCTATACCTATGGGAGTTACCATTACGTTGTTTATCACGTCCATACACAAACGCATCCGTCTTCTTCAAAACATGTTTGAAACTGTTCTGTAATCCGCTGAAGTCCAGGTGCAAAGCTGGTTTTCGAACAATAATAATCATGTCGTATCCATTTGAGATGAGATGCTCTTGCGATTTGACAGCTTCTTTTAGCTGACGTTTCAGACGATTACGAACCACAGCATGTCCCACCCTTTTACTAATGGACACACCTAAGCGAAAGCGATCCGTCTCCTTGTTAGGGCATACATATAACACGAGTTGCCGATTGGCTACTGAACTTCCTTTTTTGAACACCTTTTGAAACTCTTCATTTTTTCTTAACCTTAAATCTTTCTGCATGGGTGCTCCTCCACGTCTATTAAAAAGAAACCTATCTCTATTTTAGCTACTCTTTTAATGTCGTAAACACCCTTTTTCCATTTTACAAGAAAAAGAGAAAAAAGACCACTACCGAGAGTGGTCTTTTATGCAGATATTACTTTTCTTCCTTTTTTACGACGACGAGCTAACACTCTACGTCCGTTCTTTGTGCTCATTCTCGCACGGAAGCCATGAACTTTTTTGCGCTTACGGTTATTTGGTTGGAATGTTCTTTTCATTATTAAGCACCTCCTCGCGAAGATCCTGTTCCTCGCTCTTAACTAAACACATCTTAATATTATAAGAGTCTCCAGCTCAAATGTCAAACACTCGACACCATTCTTCCTCTGTGCATAAATTTTCCACAGCCTTCGACAAGATTCCACTTCTTGTTGACAAGTTGTTCACAAAATATAGTCATGTGAATAAAAACTAAACACAAGATGTGCACATTGTGGATAAGCATAATAAAAGCATTGAAATAACCCTCTTTTTTTGATATTATATTTTTGCTTTACTCTTGTGGACAAATTCACCCACAATAATTTTATCCACACGTTGTTGATAGAAATGTGGACATCTTCTAACATTGTGTATAACTTGAAGTTTCAATTTTCCACAACATTCCGCAGAACGTTCCAAAACATCTATCATTACGGCATTTTTTATACACATAAACACCTGAATAACAAAGGGAGAGATACGAGAAGAGAAAGGGAGTTATTATGGAAAACTTGAATGAACTCTGGAGCCAGGCACTCGGTGTGATCCAGAAAAAGGTCAGTAAGCCTAGCTTCGATACTTGGCTCAAAGCCACAAGCGCCCACTCTCTTAAAGGAGATCAGCTAGTCATTACAGCGCCGAATGAATTTGCGAGGGACTGGCTGGAATCTAGGTACTTAGAACTAATATCTGACACGATATATGACATTACAGGTTCTCAATTAGATGTGAAATTCATCATCCCCCAAAATCAGCAAGTGGATGATTTAGACCTTGATCTTGCGTTTCAAAAGAGTAAGCAGCTAGAGCAAAACCAACCCCAGGAAGACCAGCATCAAAGCATGTTAAATCCAAAATATGTATTTGATTCCTTTGTCATTGGGACAGGGAATCGTTTTGCTCATGCAGCCTCATTAGCAGTAGCTGAAGCCCCAGCCAAGGCTTACAATCCTTTATTTATTTATGGGGGAGTAGGGTTAGGAAAAACCCACTTAATGCATGCGATTGGTCATTATATTGTTGAGCATAATCCCAGTGCGAAAGTGGTATACCTATCATCTGAGAAATTTACTAACGAATTTATTAATGCCATCCAAAATAACAAAACCGTTGAATTTCGGAATAAGTATCGGAACGTTGACATTCTTCTCATTGATGATATTCAATTCCTAGCTGGAAAAGAACAAACCCAGGTTGAATTCTTCCATACCTTTAACTCACTACACGAAGATCGAAAACAAATTGTCATTTCTAGTGATCGTCCCCCAAAAGAAATTCCTACACTTGAAGACCGCCTACGTTCACGCTTTGAGTGGGGGTTAATAACGGACATCACACCACCAGACTTAGAAACGAGAATCGCCATACTGCGTAAAAAGGCTAAGTCAGAGCAGCTAGATATTCCAAATGAGGTACTCGTATACATCGCCAACCAGATTGACACCAATATTCGGGAACTAGAAGGCGCATTGATTCGAGTTGTGGCGTATAGTTCACTTGTGAATCAAGATATGACAGCAGACCTTGCAGCAGAAGCACTAAAAGATATTATTCCTAGTAACAAACCTACCTTCATCACGATTCAGAAGATCCAACAGATCGTGGCGGAGCAATATGAGTTAAAGATAGAAGATTTCAAGGCTAAGAAAAGAACCAAAGCTGTTGCTTTTCCTAGACAAATTGCCATGTATTTGTCCCGTGAATTGACTGACGCGTCTCTCCCAAAAATCGGTGAAGAATTTGGTGGTCGAGATCATACGACAGTCATACACGCCCAAGACAAGATCAAAAAAGCGTTACAGACAGATCCTAACCTAGAAAAAACGATGCAAGATCTAACGGATGCCATTAAAAATCAATAAAGTATTTCACTCACAGGCATGTGCATAGTTAATAGGCCTATACACACACTTACTCACATGTGTATAGGCTTGCTTTATGTCCGCTTTTTGAACTTATCCACATATCAACAGCCCTTATTACTATGACCACGCTTTTAAAATATTACTTATATAAAGAGTTATATGCTAAAATAGAATAAATATGTTTATTTTTTGTTGGAGGTCGGTTGCTTTATGCACATAGTCATAGATCGAGAATATTTAGCAGAAGCAGTAGGTCACGTTTCTAAAGCTGTATCTACTCGTACAACAATTCCAATACTAACAGGTATAAAAGTAGCGGTCCTTGACGGAGAATGTGTACTAACTGGTAGTGATTCTGATATCTCTATCCAATCCGCTATTCCTTTTGAAATAGAAGGTAAAGAAATTGTAAAAGTGGTTAAACTAGGTAGTATCGTACTCCCTGCTAAATATGTCACTGATATTGTTAAAAAATTACCGGATCAGAAAGTTGAAATTGAGGTCGTTGATCAATTTATCACGACAATTCGTTCAGGTAGCGCTGAATTCAACCTTAATGGACTGAATGCAGACGAGTATCCTAGATTACCCGAAATTGAAACGGATAAGCAGTTTAGTATTTCCAGTGATCTATTTAAAAGCATGATACGCCAAACGGCATTCGCTGTATCAACGCAGGAATCACGTCCAATTCTTACGGGAGTACTTTGGAATCTAGATAACCAGGATCTAAAGTTTGTGGCAACAGATAGCCATCGATTAGCTCAACGAGAAGTCACTGTTGAAACGGGGGATCAGCTGAGTTTTTCAAACGTGGTGATACCGGGTAAAAGTTTAAATGAACTCAACCGTATCCTTGATGACGAAGCTGAAAAGATAGATATCGTTGTGACAAACAATCAGATATTGGTTAAAGCGAACCACATCCTATTCCTCTCTCGTTTACTAGAGGGGACTTATCCTGATACGTCTCGTATCATTCCACAACAAAATAAAACAAAAATATTAGTTGAAACGAAACAATTATTACAAGCGATTGAACGTGCTTCCTTACTCGCAAAAGACGGTAAACATGTTGTTCAACTTTCAACAATTGATCAGTCGCAGGTTCAAATCTCATCAAACACCCCTGAAGTAGGTAAAGTAGTTGAAAATGTGACGGTCAGTGATGTTTCAGGCGAAGAAATAAAGATATCGTTTAACGCCAAATTTGTTCTGGATGCCCTAAAAGCAGTAGACCATCCGGAAATCACGATCGAGTTCACAGGTGCAATGAGTCCTTTTGTTATTAAGCCTAAAGACAATGATCGCATTCTTCATCTTGTCTTACCGGTCCGCACATATTAATCTTATGTATGTTCTCATCATCATATTCCTTCAATTCATTTCATGAGTAGACCAGAAACACCGACAGAAAAGGAGAATGAACATTGGCCAAACAAATCCCCATTACCACAGATTACATTCCCTTAGGGCAATTCCTCAAACTTGCAGATGTCCTACAAACAGGCGGTCAAGTAAAATGGTTCCTTGAAGAACATGATGTCCTCGTCAATGGAGAGAGTGAGAATCGCAGAGGGAAGAAGCTCTACCCAGGTGATATCATAGAAGTTGAAGAAATGGGGAGTTTTGAGGTTGTCCAAGAAGGTTAAGGGGGATTCTTGTGTATGTAAAAGAATTGCATCTAACGCATTATCGGAATTATGAATCCCTTTCTCTACAATTTGATCCTTATATCCACTTATTTATTGGTGATAATGCACAAGGGAAGACTAATTTATTAGAATCCCTTTATGTTTTAGCCCTAGCTAAATCACATCGTACCAACAAAGACAAAGAGTGGATAAGCTGGGAGGAAGGTTACACGCGATTACAAGGCACTGTTGAGAAGCGGCACGCCACAATTCCCCTTGAATTACAGATATCATCAAAAGGGAAAAAGGCAAGGCTCAATCGTATAGAACAACAAAAATTAAGTGACTATGTTGGGGTATTAAATGTCGTCATGTTTGCACCTGAGGACCTTGAAATCGTAAAGGGTAGCCCTCAGGTGCGACGTCGTTTTATAGATATGGAATTAGGACAAATGAGTCCACATTATTTATACCAACTCACTCAATACCAAAAGCTTCTCAGTCAGCGTAATGCCTTACTTAAACAATGGGATAAACGCCAGCAACACCGCCCTATGGTTGATATATTTACCGAGCAGCTCATCGAAGTGGCTGTTAAAATTATAAAAAAACGAGCGCACTTCGTTCAGCAAATAGAAAAATGGGCCAATGAAATCCATCAAGGGATTACAGAACAGAAAGAGACGCTTAATGTTCATTATGTCCTTTCTACACAGATGGACGATTGCACAGATGAACAAGAAATGACCCGTACATTAAGTGAAAAATTTGATAAAATAAGAGAACAGGAAGAAGCTCGTGGGACAACTTTAGTTGGCCCACACAGAGATGACCTACAATTTATTGTGAACGGGGTTAACGTACATACTTATGGATCGCAAGGACAACAGAGAACAACCTCTCTGGCATTAAAGTTAGCTGAGATAGAGCTCATCCGCAAAGAGGTAGGCGAATACCCTATATTGTTACTAGATGATGTTCTTTCAGAACTTGATGATCAGCGGAGATCGCACCTTCTACGAGCGATTCAGAATAAAGTACAAACATTTGTGACCAATACGAGCTTAGAAGGCATTCATCAGTCTATACTGGACCAATCGACGGTATATCGCGTACAACAGGGGAAGATCACAAGAATGAAAGAGGGATCATAACCATGTATATTCATTTAGGTGGAGATATCGTTGTACAGGCTAAAGAAATTATCGCCATTCTCGAATACAGCCCAAATGATTTAGATCTGAAAAGTTACCCATTTATCGATCAGCAGGAAGAGGCTGGCTCGATTACATGGATTGCAAAGGATGCAACAAAATCCATTGTTGTCACGGAGGATCATGTTTATGGTTCTCCTATCTCTTCGTTAACACTTAACCGAAGGGCACTAGGCGACCACAGTGGATATTGAAGAAACGAGGTGAGGAACCATGACGATCAAAGAACATTCATACGATGAAAATCAAATACAGGTCTTAGAAGGATTAGAAGCAGTAAGAAAGCGTCCCGGGATGTATATAGGTTCCACTGCTGCCCGTGGTTTACACCACTTAGTATGGGAAGTGGTCGATAACAGTGTAGACGAAGCGTTGGCAGGCTATTGTGATACGATCGATTTAACCATTAACAAAGACAATAGCATCACAGTTCGCGACAATGGTCGTGGAATTCCTGTTGGTATTCATGAAAAAGCGGGTAAACCGGCAGTTGAAGTGATAATGACCGTTTTGCATGCCGGGGGTAAATTTGGCGGTGACGGTTACAAAGTATCAGGTGGACTTCATGGTGTGGGGGCCTCAGTCGTGAATGCACTATCCTCTTGGTGTGAGGTGAAAGTTCACAGAGATGGACAAATTTACTACCAACGTTATGAGCGCGGCGTCCCTCAAAATGAATTAAAAGTGATAGACAAGACGGATCATACGGGAACGGAAACGACCTTTAAACCCGATCCGGATATCTTTACCGAATCAACCGTTTTCGACTATGAAACTCTTCGAGGACGTTTAAGAGAGATGGCTTTCCTAAACAAGGGTCTTAAGATGAATATCAAGGATGAGCGTAGTGAAGACGAGCAACAAGAAACCTTCTTTTATGAAGGGGGCATCGCCTCTTTTGTTGAGTACCTGAATCGCAATCGAGAAGTTCTACACGAGCCCATATATTTAGAAGACATTAAGGATGGGCTCACCATCGAAGTGGCTCTTCAATATAATGACAGCTTCGCCACCAACTTATACTCTTTTGCTAATAATATTAATACGCATGAGGGTGGAACCCATGAAGCAGGATTTAAGAGTGCATTAACGCGTGTTTTAAATGATTATGCACGTAAGCATCATTTGCTGAAGGAAGCCGACACCAATCTCACTGGTGATGATGCCAGAGAAGGTTTAACAGCTATAGTGTCCGTGAAAATCGAGGATCCTCAATTTGAAGGACAGACCAAAACGAAACTAGGGAATGGTGAAGCCAGAAGTGTAACGGAGTCTGTCTTTGCAGAGCATTTCTCTACGTTTTTAAATGAGAACCCATCTACGGCAAAGAAAGTCATTGAAAAGTCACTGATGGCACAGCGTGCTCGTGATGCAGCACGTAAAGCGAGAGAGTTGACCAGGAGAAAGAGTGCCTTAGAAGTCAGTTCCCTACCTGGTAAACTTGCCGACTGTTCTAGTCGTGATGCATCTATTAGTGAGTTATACGTCGTTGAGGGTGACTCAGCAGGTGGATCTGCCAAACAAGGAAGGGATCGTCACTTCCAAGCTATTCTCCCCCTTCGAGGTAAGATTATTAACGTAGAAAAAGCGAGACTAGACAAAATTCTTTCTAATAATGAAATTAGGGCTATCATAACAGCTTTAGGAACCGGCATTGGGGAAGAATTCGATATAGAGAAAGCGAGATACCACAAAATTGTCATCATGACTGATGCAGACGTGGATGGTGCCCATATCCGTACATTACTCCTTACTTTCTTATACCGTTATATGAAGGAATTGATTGAAAAAGGGTATGTCTATATCGCTCAACCACCGTTGTATAAAATATCTCAAGGTAAGAAGGTCTTTTATGCCTATAACGAAAAAGAACTGCACACCATTTTAGGCGAATTAGGTCAAAGTCCAAAACCATCATATCAACGATACAAAGGTTTAGGTGAAATGAATCCGACTCAATTATGGGAAACAACGATGGACCCAGAAAGTCGTACTCTTTTACAAGTATCACTCAAAGATGCGATGGATGCGGATATGATATTCGAGACATTAATGGGAGATAAGGTAGAACCTCGAAGAGATTTTATACAAGAACACGCTCAATATGTGCGTAACCTAGATATATAAAAATAATATACAGTACTATAAGGAACCACGAATCGAATCCACTGTTACCTATTTGAGGTAGCTTTTACGTGTTTGATGGTTGAACGGAGGGTATGATATGGCAGAAATGGGACAATCCAGAGTACAAGAAGTAAATATAGGGCAAGAGATGCGTAACTCCTTTATGGATTACGCTATGAGTGTTATTGTCAGCCGTGCTTTACCTGATGTTCGTGACGGACTAAAACCGGTACACAGGCGCATACTTTACGCCATGAACGAGCTCGGAATGACACCAGATAAGCCTTATAAAAAATCGGCACGTATCGTAGGGGAAGTCATCGGTAAGTATCACCCGCACGGGGATTCAGCCGTATATGAGACGATGGTCCGCATGGCTCAAGACTTTTCCTATCGTTATATGCTCGTCGATGGACATGGTAACTTTGGTTCTGTTGATGGTGACGCCGCTGCGGCCATGCGTTATACAGAAGCCAAAATGTCCAAAATATCAACGGAGTTACTAAGAGACATCAACAAAGATACTATAGATTATCAGGAAAACTATGACGGCTCAGAAAAAGAGCCCAAGGTGCTCCCTGCGCGTTTTCCAAATTTACTTGTCAATGGCGCCGCTGGTATCGCGGTAGGGATGGCCACTAATATCCCTCCTCACCAGTTGGGAGAAGTTATTAATGCCGTGCAGTATCTCATTGAGGAGCCGGAGGCCTCTATTGCAGATCTGATGGAGCATCTCCCTGGTCCAGATTTCCCAACCGGTGCACAGATTTTAGGTAAATCTGGTATTCGTAGAGCTTACGAAACGGGAAGAGGAACCATTACGTTACGTGCCAAAGCTCGCATTGAAGAAACAGGGAGTAAATCTCGAATCATAGTAGATGAAATCCCTTACCAAGTAAACAAAGCCAAGCTCATAGAAAAAATTGCGGAACTCGTGAGAGATAAGCGAATCGACGGTGTCACTGACCTCCGTGATGAATCAGATCGAAACGGCATGAGGATTGTAATAGAAATCCGTAGAGACGTTAATCCAAACGTTTTATTAAATAACCTATACAAACAAACAGCATTACAAACCACTTTTGGTATTAATTTACTCGCATTAGTAGATGGTGAACCGAAGGTACTCAATTTAAAACAAGTGCTCGCGCATTATATTGATCATCAAAAGATTGTGATTAGGAGAAGAACAGAGCATGAGCTCAAAAAAGCAGAAGCGAGAGCACACATTTTAGAAGGTTTACGTATCGCTTTAGACCATTTAGATGACGTAATTGAGCTGATTCGCTCCTCACAAACAACGGACGAAGCTAGAGATGGGCTGATGAATAACTTCAGCTTAAGTCATGACCAAGCACAAGCAATTTTAGATATGAGACTACAGCGACTAACGGGTCTTGAGCGTGAAAAAATTGAATCAGAATATAGTGAACTTGTCGCTAAAATAGCTGAGTTAAAAGCCATTTTAGGGGACGAAGATAGAATACTTGCCATTATAAACGAAGAGCTAGAGGACATTAAACTTAAATACAACGATGAACGCCGTACAGAGCTTACGGTAGGGGAAGATATGATTGAGGATGAAGATTTGATCCCACAAGAAGATGTACTTATTACATTGACACACCAAGGCTACATCAAGCGTTTACCTGTAACGACGTACAAAAGCCAAAAGCGTGGAGGTCGCGGTATTGCCGGAATGGACACTAAAAACGATGATTTTGTTGAGCATCTATTTGTGACCAACTCCCACCATTATGTGATGCTATTCACGAATAGAGGGCGTGTGTATCGTCTCAAAGCTTACGAAATACCAGAGCTTGGGCGAACCGCCCGAGGCGTACCTGTCATTAATCTGATTCAAATTGAAAAAGAAGAGTACATCTCCGCCATTATTCCTGTCAAAGAATATGTCGACGACTGGTATCTATTCTTTGCAACAAAGAATGGTATTGTCAAACGCACAACCCTATCCGCCTTTGGTAATATTAGACGTGGGGGTTTATTTGCCATAAACCTACGCGAGGATGATGAGTTAATCGGTGTTCGTTTAACAGATGGCAACCAAGAGATTATCATGGGTACTAGTCAAGGCATGTCTATTCGTTATGAAGAACAAGATGTACGTGTTATGGGTAGAACCGCAGCAGGTGTTAAAGGGATTTCCCTACGTAGTGACGATGCGGTCATTGATATGGACACCATTAGTGAAGGACATGATGTCTTAATCGTCACGAGCAGAGGTTACGGGAAACGAACAACAATGAGTGAATATCGCCTACAAACAAGAGGTGGTATCGGGATTAAGACAATGAACCTCACAGAAAGAAACGGACACGTTGTCGGCCTAAAGACCGTTTCACCTGAAGAAGATCTTATGATTGTGACGGCGACTGGTATTATCATTCGAATCCATGTTGGAGATATATCAACCATGGGAAGAAACACGCAAGGTGTAAGGCTCATACGGGTCCAAGAAGATGAAGAAGTAGCTACAGTAGCCAAAGTAGACATTAATGAAGACATAGAAAATGAAATAGAAAACGAAGAAACAGACATTAAAGTAATAGAAGAAAATAAAACTGAAGTGGATGATAATGAGCAAGATCTAGATAATGATTCTGAAACTTAACGTACCCACTCTGTACACGAGGGGAAGGACGTAAGTCATAAGTTATATACAGATGTTTTAACTGAAAAGGTCTCGTAGAGAGGCCTTTTCTTTTTAACCCATTAAAATGAACAGCCAATACATGATAAAAAATCTTAAAAAGAGGGTTGCATGTCATATGATAGGCATGTTATATTATTATTTGTCGCCGCAAAAAAGCGACACTCCGAGATAACAACAGCAAATAACAACGTCATTTCATACACTTTGTCTTAAAAAAAGTGTTGACGAAGCATCCGTTGTTTGTTACAATTAATTTTGTTGGCGCGAAAAAACGCCGCTATCATAACTTGATAATGTCGCTCCTGTGACAACGCAGATGCTTGTCCATCCTGGACATCGGAACCTTGAAAACTGAACAAA